>DAOVRZ010000103.1:0-20487 GCA_030627905.1 Halanaerobiales bacterium | reverse complement strand
GGACGATTTCTCATGGCCAATGTATTAACAAACATTCCTAATATATTACTTAAATCTGCATGATTTCTTCCTTCCACTGGAGAGCCGATTATTATATCTGTCTGCCCTGTGTATTTTGCTAGTAGAACATTATAAGCAGCCAATAAGACCATATACATTGTAGAACTTGTCTCTTGCATAACTTTTCTAATTTTTTCATAGGTTTTTCTATCTACTTTAAAGTCTATATGTTCTCCCTCAAAGGTCTGCACTGGTGGCTCTTTGAAATCTGTCGGCATATTAAGTCGAGTAATCTCTCCTTTAAAAACATCCAACCAATACTCTTCCTGCTTGTTTATTGCTTCAGATTTAAATAATTTATTTTGCCAGACAGAAAAATCCTTATATTGTACCCTTAGTTCTGGTAACGTATTTCCTTTATACAACTCTGAAATTTCACTCCAGATAATCCCCATAGATACACCATCAGATATAATATGATGTATATCAAATAAGAGCATATGTTTCTCTTCAGACAACTTAATCAGTTCTGCTCTCATTAGTGGTGCTCTATTCAGATCAAAAGGTCTAATAAACTGATATATTCTAGTTTCTAACTCTTCCCCTTCTAACTCCATGTATGGAATATCTAATTCTACCTCATCATGCACCCATTGTACGATATCTTCTCCTATCATCTCAAAAGATGTTCTCAAAGATTCATGTCTTGTCACAAGTAATTCAATTGCATTTTTAAATTTTTCTACATCTAATTCCCCTTCAATAATTCTGATATTTGGCATATTGTAATTCAGACTATTTTTATCAAAATTATTTAATATATACATCCGTTTCTGTGCTGATGATGTCTCATAATATGCTCTTACTTCTATCGGCTCTATGGAGCTATATGTTCTCTCATCTTCAACTAGTTTATCGACCCACTTAGCCAAAGCTTCTACTGTCGGATTATCCAGAAAACAATTTAAAGGTAAATCTATATTAAATACAACACGCAAATGCAATACAAGCTGGGTAGCTAATAATGAATGACCACCTATCTCAAAGAAATTCTCATTTATTCCCACTACTTCCCTACCCAATAACTGGGCCAAACTCTCCGAGATCATCTCTTCAGTCCTTGTACGTGGAGATATAAGAATATATTCTTTTTTCTTTCCATCTACTTTTGGTAATCCATTCTTATCAATCTTACCATTTGGAGTGAGGGGTAACGCAGTAAGTTCTATAAAATCAAATGGTATCATATATTCAGGTAATCGCTCTTCTAAATAGCTGCGTAGCTCTTTAGAAGAAGGCATTGCTTTATCATTAGGTATCACATAAGCGATCAAACGTGGATTATTTGCTAATTCCTCATTTATTAATATTACAACCTCCTGTATCTGTGGATGTCCTTTTAATACAGTTTCTATTTCACCGATCTCAATTCGAAATCCACGAATTTTAACTTGATTATCTACACGACCAATAAACTCAATATATCCTTTTGGCAGATAGCGACAGAGATCTCCTGTCTTATATAGGGATTCCCCATTCTTAAATGGGCTTTTTATAAATCGTGAATCAGTCAATTCATCACGATTTAGATAGCCCTTTGTCACACTTTTACCACCAATATAGATTTCACCTAGCACACCAATAGGCACAGGCAGCATATGAGAATTAAGTAGATATACTTCTGTATCAGGTATAGCTCTTCCGATTGGAACTGTTTCATTACTTAATTCCATAATTTCATCATCTATTGGGCACATAAGGACACCAATTGTTGTTTCAGAAGGTCCATAATGATTAATGATTTTACATCCTTTACCTAGGTCTCTAATCTTCTCTACCAACTCTTTTCTTAATGCTTCTCCTCCTAAGATTAGATACTTCTCTGGCAGTATATTCTTTATATCCTTCCCCTTTAACAATGTAGTCAGGTGTGAAGGTGTGATTTTTAAGCAATCAACTTTATTCTGAGCCATATACGCTGAGAAGATTTTTGGATTAAGAAGACTTTCCTGGCTAAAGATATGTAACTCTCCACCAGTACATAAGGACGTAAAGATAGATGTATTTCCTAAATCAGCAGCTAATGTTGACACTGTAGCATAGCTCATTCCTTTTTCTAACTTAAGTACCTGATATAATCCACTAATATAGTTAATTAGGTTTTTGTGCTGTACTAAAACTCCCTTTGGTTTTCCTGTAGAGCCTGATGTATAGATTATATAAGCTAGCTGTTCTATTGAATTTTCTAAATTTAAATTTTCTGTATTGTTTTTTTTCAAAGTTGATCCAATAGAGTCAACACACACTATTTCTGAATTGTTATGTGAAAGGGTGTCAGCAAGTTTTTCTTCAGTTAATACAACAGTAGTCCCAGAGTCTTCAAGCATAAAATCAATCCGTTTTTTCGGCAAAACAGGATCAATAGGAACATAGTGTCCCCCAGCTTTTAAAATAGCTAATAAAGAAACAATCATTTCCACTGAACGATTCAGATAGATCGCGACCGGGGTATCAGCTGAAACTCCTAACTGACGTAAATGATTGGCTAATTGGTTAGATCTAATATTTAACTCATGATAAGTTAGTTGCTTATTTCCACATACTACAGCAATTCTATTAGGGGACATTTTAGCCTCATCCTCAAATAATTGTTCAATAGATTTTGGGCTAATAGGGTCCACTAAACTCTTCTTCCACTGAAGTTGCATACTATTTCTCTCAGTTTCAGTCAAAAGGGGTATTTCTGCAATCCGTTGATCGGCATTCTGCAGAATATGTTTTAGTATCAGTTTAAAGTGATCTGACATTCTTTTAATAGTCTCTTCTTTAAATAAATCTGTACTGTAATTAAATATTTCTGTAATTTCCCTTTCTGTCACCCTTAAAGATACCGTTAAGTCAAATTTAGCAGTATTATCTTCAACTATAATAGGAGTTAGTGTAAGTCCAGGTAATTTCAAATCTTCAAATGGGGTATTTTCTAAAGTAAGCATTACCTGAAAAACAGGAGTTCTACTTTTATCTCTTTGTATCTGCAATTCAGCTAATAATTTATCAAATGGAATATCTTGATGGTCATACGCGTTCAACGTATTATCTTTAACACGTGCTAATAATTCACGAAACGTAGGATTATTAGACATATCTGTCCTCAAGGCCAGTGTATTGACAAAAAAGCCCATCAAATCCTCAATCTCTTTCATATTACGATTAGCTACAGGAGTTCCAACCACTATATCCTCTTGATTAGTATAATGATAAAGCAATATGTTTAATGCGGTTATACTTACCATAAAAAGACTAACTTCTTCTTTATTACACAAGTTTTTTAACTTTTGAGTCATTTCCTGAGAAAAAGACACTCCATAACTAGCACCACTGGAAGTTCTTTTTGGTGGACGTAAAAAATCAGTAGGCAAATCCAGCACAGGCAGATCATTACCTAAATGTTCTTGCCAAAAGTCAAGTGGTTTTTGCAAAACTTCACCTTGCATCATATCCCTTTGCCATATTGCATAATCTGCATACTGAATAGGTAATTCAGATAATGGAGAAGACCCACCAACTTGATAGACCTCATACAATCTCATCAGTTCACCCATAAAGATTCCAAAAGACCATCCATCTGTAATAATATGATGCATAGTAATACATAAGACAAAATCTTCTTCACCTAATTTCAATAAGGTTATCCGGAACAAGGGTCCATTTTCTAAATCAAAAGGTCTCTTGGTTTCATCCTTTATAAATTTTGATATCTCTTTCTCCCGATCTTCAACAGGTATATGATCTTTAACTACTATAGATAATTCATAAGAAGAAGGAGGATGAATCGCCTGTACAGGCTCCTCCTCCTGAATTTCAAAAGTTGTTCTCAATGTCTCATGTCTATGAATTATCTCCTGTAAACTTAGTTCCAATGCTTTTGTATTAAGTATGCCCCTTAAACGAGAGGCAGCACGAACATTGAAAACCTCAGGCTTAGATTCTATCTGATGCATAAACCATAAACGCTGTTGTGCAAAAGAAAGGGGCATTAGAAAAATTTCATTATTACTCTTCATTTTTTATCCTCTTTCCTTTCATCATAGCTCTTCTATCTATTTTTTTGATAGATAGAACTTGAACAGTATTTCCACTCTCTAGCTCATTATCAATACGTTTTGCAAGTTTATTTAATATTGGCTCTTCAAATAAATCTCTTATAGTTAGTCTCACACCAAAATTAGCCTGCATATTAGATATTAATTGGGAAGCCAATAGAGAATGCCCTCCCAGCTTAAAGAAATGATCATTAGCACTAATTCTTTTTACAGTTAATAGTTCTTCCCATATCTCTTTAAGTTTTACTTCTGTTTCTGTCTTAGAAGCTATATATTCACTTTCTTTCCTTAATTCTGAATTCGGCTCTGGCAGAGATTGGATATCTATTTTTCCATTCACCGTAATTGGGATTTCATCTAAAAATACATATACTGAAGGCAACATATACTCAGGTAAGTAATATATTAAATGTTTCTCTAAAATCGTCTCTGGAAATTCTTCATCTTCTGACCGAACTTTAACTGGGTCTAATACAACATATGCCACCAAACGTTTATCCTGCTCTCCATCTTCCCTGGCAATAACAACTGCCTCACGTACTGCTTTATGTTCCATAATAATAGATTCAATTTCCCCTAATTCAATTCTAAAACCTCTTAATTGAACCTGCTTGTCAAAACGTCCCAAATATTCTATATTTCCATCAGGCAGATAGCGAGCCATATCTCCTGTCTTGAAAATCTTCTCTCCTGGTTTGAATGGATTATCAATAAACTTACTTTCATTAAGCTTGTCATTATTTATATAACCACGGCTCAGTCCACTTCCCCCAATATATATTTCGCCTGCTACCATAAGTGGTGCAACCTGTAAATTTTCATTTAATATATATATATCAGTATTATCAATTGGTTTTCCTATAGGAGGTAGTTCTCTTTCTCCCATGACTGGAACAAGTGTATCTATAGATATCACTGAAACCTCCGTTAAACCATACTGATTAATCAGTTGGAACGGCAAATCTTCATCTACATATCGACGAAGACGATCACCACCTGTCGCAACATACCTTAATGCCACCTCTTTTGGCCACTTTAATGTGAGAAGAACTTCCATCATTGCGGTCGGTATATCTGCCAAATTAATTTGTTTTTCAATCAACCAATCACGAAGTTTTTCAGGTGAAATGCGGGTCTCTTCATCAGGAATATAGATTGATGCTCCCGCTGATAAATAAGGCCATATTTCCGATATAGAGGCATCAAATCCTATACTATGAATATGAGACGTTCTATCTTTATCTGTAATACCATACCTGCGTTGCTGCCAGCAAACTAAATTAGTTAAACCTCTATGTTCTACTAAAACACCCTTTGGTTTACCAGTAGTACCTGAGGTATAGATTACGTATGCTAGGTCATCTAAGACCACTTTACATTCTGGATTCCCTTTACTTTTATCTGCCAGCTGGTCCCAATCCGTATCACAATAAAATAGATTTAGATCAAGATCTTCAAATTTATTCTTTATTTCTTCTTTAGTTAATACAATTTCTACATCAGCATCCTGCAATATATAAGATATTCTTCCCTTTGGCAGATCACTATCAAGTGGTAAATAGGCTCCACCAGTTTTTAAGACGGCTAAAGCTGCTATTATCATATCAATTGACTGTTTCATACAGATAGCGACAATTTTGCCCTGGCCAACTCCCTGCACGATTAAATGATGGGCTAGTTGGTTTGCTCTTTTGTTCAATTGACCAAAAATTATTTCCCTATCTCCTTGCACAACAGCAACAGAATCAGGCTTTTCCAGACTCCTCTGTTCAACAAACTTGTGTGCACAAGTTTGTTGAAACTCATGTTTTGTAGAGTTAAAATCATTTAAGATAAGTTCTTTTTCAGATTGGCTTAACATTTCAAGAGTGCTCATATTACAGTCAGAAGACTTTACAATATTCCTTAATAAGCTTTTAAAATGAGAAGCCATTAACTTTATTGTATCTTCTAAAAATAAGTCACTTCTATATTGCCACTTTACCCAAAGCACATCATTTTCATCAATTATATCTAGATGTAAATCAAAATCCAATGAATCCGGTTCAATTTCATAAGTCTTAACCTTAAGAGTAGAGAGTTCTTTTGAGATGAATGGATTTTCCATAAGCCCCATAGAAACTTGAAAAATAGGACTATAACTACTATCACGCTGAGGATTTAAGACTTCTACTAAACGTGAAAATGGATATTTAAGGTGTTTAAAACTTTCCATAACTGTAAAACGAATACGTCCTATAAGTTCAGTAAATGATGGATCTCCCATTAAGTTTGTGCGTAATGCCAGGGTATTTATAAAACACCCACACATTTTCTCTGTTTCTTTTTGTTGGCGAGTAGAAACAGGTGTACCAACGATAACATTCTCTATTCCTGTATATCGATTGAGGAAAATTTTAAAAGTTGTTAAAAAGACCATATACAAAGAAGCACCCTTTTGGCGTCCCAAAATACGTATCTTTTGTAATAATTCTTTATCAATTTTTTGGTAATACACATCGCTCTTATTAGAAATATTTGCAGAATGAGTATGATCACTAGGTAATTTAATTACCGGTAAATCTCCACTTAGCTTTTTCTTCCAATAGGCTTCCTCTATATCAAAATGAAGATGGTTTTTCTCCCATACGGTATAGTCTGTATATTGAACTGGTAATTTCTCAAGCTCAGGTTCTTTGCCATTATCAAAGGCATCGTAAATATCACACCAGTCATTTACAAATATAGTCAAAGATTCACCATCAAAAATTAAATGGTGAATAACAAATAATACAGTATGCTCATCTTTACCTCGTCTAATTAACTGTATTCTAATTAAAGGGTCGATTTCTAAATCAAAAGGTTTATTTACCCATTCTCTTTCAATACGCTTCATTTCAGTTATAGTGTCTTGAAGATCACTGATATCTGTTTCAATAATATCTATTTTTTCAGGAACTATTCTCTGATAAGGTACTCCTTGTTCTGTTGCAAATCTAGTATTTAAAATAGAATGTCTTTTAATAAGAGCCTCTATAGAACGATAAAAAACCTCTTTATTCAATTCCCCTGATAACTCAGTGGCAAAAGCAACAACATTTGATGATAATTTAGAATTGATTTGTTCTGCTAACCAGATCGACTTTTGGATATAGGATAATGGATACTTGTCACGTTCCTCTATAGGCTTTAATTCTGGTGGTTGCTCAATAGATAATACTTCTCTTGTAACTGATACTTCATTAGCAACTTTCTCATATTTTTCTTTAATCTCTTTAGGAGTAGGCGGTTTATCGAACTGTAACTCTTTACCCTTATATATAACTTTTATTGACATTGAACTCACCTCACGTATAAGATTCCAATAATTCTAATTTACATGACTTCTATAAAACGCCATATTTATCACGAATTAAACGAAACTCAGGACTTGAGATCTCAGTTGTTATCTGAGTTTTGACAAATTGAAACTCAATTCCTGATAGTAATAACAATTCATCAACCTCACGAATTAGATTCTTTGCTAGCTTAGCATTTGGCTTGCGCAAAGATTCCAACATCATCGACTTTAACTGTTGTGGTATCCCATCAATCTCTTCTAGATTCTCCATTGCCCAATGTAATAATGGTGGCCACCGATAGTTTAGTAAAAAGAGTAGTTTAATTAGTGCCATATTCATCTTAGCTGAAACCATGAGTACATTAAATTCATTACCTCGCATTAATGTACGTTCGATACGTTGGGCACAAAATAAGAATTCAAAATAATGCAACTTTAGACGTTTCTCTCGAATTTCCGGTTTAATTGAAATTATCTCTATTAATTTTTCCTCAAGGTAGTCATTGGTATCATATATAATTTGAAAAGTTTCATAAGGCCAATGCTCTACATCCTGTGAAGCATCAATTTTAGCTAAAAAATCACTTTCGGGTAAAATTAAAAACTCTAATTTTTCTTCCTCTATTTCATAAAACTTCTGATCATCATCTAAAGTATCATAGTATGAATCTGTTACAATAACTTCTAAATCATAATCTGATAAAAGATCGGTATATGATTTTGATGCAGAACCTACTAAAACAATTCCCAATACTTCTATAGATGATTGAAATGGTTCTAAATGCTTTTTGGATATCCCATCAATCATCCCTACCCCTCCTCTTTTGTGCATTTTTACGAATATTTAATCTCCTTTGTACTCTTTGTTGTAAAATTGATAAGGATTTTTTTCCTTCTTCGAGATGATTAGCTAATTTCTCAATACTAGGGTACTCAAACAAAATTGCGATAGCTAAATCTATATCTAACTTTTCGGAAAGCTGATTTTGAACCTGCATCAAATATAATGAATCTCCACCTACATCAAAGAAGTTATCTTTTAATCCTACCTCACGTCCTAAAACTGACTGCCAAATATATTTTATTTTTTCCTCTAATGACATTTCTTTTTTCAGCAATTTTCTATCCTCATTCACAGCTTCTTTGTTTCTATTTTCTGTAATATCTATTAATGCATTTCTATCTATCTTCCCGTGTGGTGTAACCGAAAATTCCTCAATTTGAACAATTCTACTTGGAATCATATACTCAGGAAGTTTCTGCCTCATAAAATTTCTTATTTCATCTACTGATACCTCTTTAATAGCTGTATAATATACTGCCATTCGCTTATTATTTATTTGATCTTGATAAACTACAACTTCACACTCTAAAACATCTTGATGAGATTTTATAACTAGTTCAATTTCTGCTAATTCAATTCGAAATCCCCTAATTTTCACCTGTGAATCTAAACGCCCTTGAAAATCAATCATTCCATTGGTCATCCAACGTCCTAAATCACCAGATTTATATAGGAGAGAAGAGTTATCCTCATCAAATGGGTTGGGAATAAAAGCCTTTTTGGTGTTTTCTTCTTGTTTCCAATAGCCTTTAGCAAGTCCAGCTCCTCCAAGATAAATTTCTCCCACTACACCAATTGGTACAGGACGCATCTCTTTATCCAAGATATAAACACTAGAATTAGCAATTGGTGGACCTAGTGGAATTGATCTAGCCCCCTCCGGTAAAGAATTAAAACGATGACAACAAGAAAATGTTGTATTCTCCGTTGGCCCATATCCATTTACCAGAGTATTTTCTGGAACGACTTCTAATGCTTTTTTAATATGGGGTAAACTTAATGCCTCTCCACCAACAATTAGATTAGTAAATGATTTTAGAGATTCGGGTTTTGAATCAACTACTTGATTGAATAAAGTACTTGTAAAAAACATTGAAGTAATATTGTATTTTTGAATTGTCTCTGCTAACGATGTAACTGAAAGCACTCTTTCTTTCTCAGCAATAACCAGTCGTCCTCCATTTAACAGAGCACCCCAAATTTCAAAAGTTGCTGCATCAAATGTAATTGCGGCAATCTGTAGGAAATTATCATTTTCAGTTAAATTCACATAATTCGTATTCTTTACTAATCTTACTACCCCACGGTGGGCTACAACAATCCCCTTAGGATTGCCCGTTGTACCTGAAGTATAATTAATATAAGCAGCATCATCAGAACTAGTAATCACATTTAAGTTATCTTTATTTATAATGTTAATAGATTCTGGTAATTGACTCAAGTCAATTATCGAAGATGAATAATTTTTTAATTTATCCAATAATAAGTGTTGGCTAATTACTACACTAGGCTCCATACATTTAAGCATATAATCAATGCGTTCTTGAGGATAATCCGCATCTATTGGTGCATAGCATCCTCCAGCTTTAAGTATAGCTAATATACTTACTATCATTAGTGGGCTTCTATCTAACATCAAACCAACAAACTGGTTTGGCATCACACCAGTTTGGAGAAGTACCCGGGCCAATTGATTAGCCTGGTCATTCAACTCACTATAAGTCATTACCTGATCTTTAAATATAATCGCCGATTTATCTCCACGTCTGACTACTTGCTCTTCAAATATTTCTTGAATGCTTTTGTCAGCTGGATAATCTGTAGCTGTATCATTAAACTTATTTAATATCTGGCCCCTCTCTTCTTCACTCATTATCTCTAGTTCCTGTATAGTTGCTGTTGGTGAATTCATGAAGGACTTTAGTAACTGTTGAAAATGAGTTAGAATACTCTTTGCAGTAATTTGATTAACAGATCCCTGTGCCGCTGCGAAAATACGCAAAGTTTCAACATATTCTATTCCAATTACTAAAAAAGCCCCAGTATCTGCGGCAATTTTTTTAACTTTACCTTTAGTTAAAATATCATTTTTCAAACTTACAACCAATACTGTATTAAACTTAAATTCCGCATCATGTATCTTATTAAATCCTTGTTCAATTTGTTGAAAATATTCTTTTTGATCTAGTTCTTCATTAACATTGTATATTACAGGTAGCAAGGAATATAAATCGTCCTTTGGATTTTCTACCATAAAAGTAGCAAAAAAGATTTGCTTTAAATAACTATAGCGACTTAATAAAAGTGCCCAGACTCCTTGTAACACAACATAAGGTTTAAGATCATATCTGGAAGCAATATCATCTACATTCAATGAAATATCTTCATAAAACAGCTCTAAATCGTTATCCTTATTATGGACTTCATTTTTCTCCCAGCTATATAGCATAGGGAGTTCAGGAAGACTTTCGATGCCTTCCTGATAATCTTTCCAAAAACTTCTTTTTAATTTTTTTGGTGAATATATCAATGTGTTTCCTCCCTATCTACATTTATTCAAGGTTTAATCAGTCATCTAGTTTACCCCATAGCCTTAAAGTTCTTTGCGCCCTCTGGTACGCCTGACTTTTTATATTCACTCTCACTGATAATAATTATCGCAATATCATCATCAATATCTAATTCATATTGATAATGCTTCTCCTGTTCACCAGAACCAGTAACTGTTTTCTCCTCTATTAAATCTACACATAGTTCTGACAATTTTTTTTGCGTTAATGCCTGAAACCCTCTATCTAATGGAATCTTAATACCAAATTCATTTTCAACATCAGAAATAAGATGTAATACCTCTAGAGAGGTTCCTCCTAAGCTGAAGAAATCGTCATCTGCCATAAACACTACATCTTTAAAGAACTGCCTAAATATATCACTAACTGCCTTTTCAACATTATCAGTATCTAATGCTCCCTCTTCTTGGAAAGTACCTATTTTACTAGAATCCGTTGAACTTTTAAAAGCTTTTTTTACATCAGCAATACGATCAAATAAAGAAACCGTACATAATACAACACGACTGGTATTTAAGGAAATTATACGTGAAAAAGCCACCTTTCCTTCCTCAGGACCTATAGCTAAATCAGATAAAGCTGCACCAAATTCAGCTTTTTGGAAAGGAAATTGCCAAGTATCCCAGTTAACACTTATCCATGGTTGTAAAGCTTGAGTACGTTGATAATCTACAAATGCATCCATAAAACGATTGGCAGATGCATATGCTGCATAGGTAATTCCCCCAAGAATCGGAGATAAACTTGAACAGGTGAGTACAAAGTCTAACGATAATTCGTCTTCTAATAGCTCTGCTAATAATAATGAACCCTGAACCTTCGCTTTTAATACATAATTTACTATATCAGGAGTCATTTCACGAATAAATTTAAAATCCTTACTATTTGCAGAACCTGCGGCATGAACCACACCATGAATATCTCCAAAAGTCTCATGAACTTCTTCTAGTAATTTTTCCATTGCATACCTATCTGTAACATCTGCTTTACCTATCATAACCTCTGCTCCGGCTTTTCGCATTTTACTAATCTTTTCAAAACAATATTTCATACCTGGATCATCGTAATTAGACCAACTCTCTTCTGGTGGTAAGCCTGAACGACTAACAAGAACTAAATTAGCCTGACAGGATTCAGCTAAATATAATGCAAGGTTTAAGCCAATTTTCCCCAATCCACCTGTAAGTATATAAGTACCTCTCTCCCGGATTAAGACTGACTCTTTTTGGTCAGGGATACGCATCTTATCATACCCAGATACCAGTCGAACAGAACCACGATAGGCCACCTCTTCATCTTTTGAGTTATATACTAATTCATTTAGAAATTGTTCTGTATGAAGTTTGTACTCATCACCTTTAATATGGCTAAAATCCACACATTGAAGGGATATTTGAGAGTACTCCTGAGGAATAACTTTACATAGTCCAAAAATTGATGATTTCCCTACATCCCACTTTTGATTAGGACCTTTAACTGTTTGGGCATCTGCTGTTACTACCCAAATTTTTAAAGGTTTATTGATATCCCCAAGGACTTGTGTAAGAAATAATAAGCTCATAAATCCTTTCATATGATTCTTATCCCATTCTTCTGCTTTAGGTATAGCAGAATTTAAAGATGTATAATTCCACATATGGATAACACCATTAATAGCCTGTTCTTTGTTAATTGTCTCAACTAGAAGACGATAATCTTCAATTTGAGTATGATTAATACGGTATGTAGTTTCATCTATCTGCTCAAATTCTTTACCTGGAAGGACTTTTATTATAGATATCTCCGCTTTTGTTAGATTATCTTCGAGTTCTTTACTGAATTTATCTAATTCTGTGAATAGAAGAAAGTGCTGCTTCTCATATTTTTCTATACTTTCATTTTTATTACAGTATATGGTAGAACGTTTCCAAGTTGGGAAGAAAAACCAATCAGTTATCTCATTTTCTCTATTTATATCACTCAGAGAATCTGACCGACGACCCTGGGTTTTATTAAGAGAAGACTCATACCAATATCTTTGCTGTTCAAAGGGGTACGTCGGTAATGATATACGTTTCCTATCTTCTCCTTCGTAAAATTCCATCCAATCTACTTTTTTATTATCAAGCCATTTTCTCACTAAGAGTTTTAATTCATCACTAATTTTAGCCTCTGTTATCCATAGGTTGTTAGTATCATTATTACTTCCCAATGCAGCTAACAGCTCATCATAATTAGTTACAATAGCTGCCCAACGATACTCCATCTCCTTTCGCCCTATATTTAAAGTATAAGCTACATCAGCTAAGTTCAATTTTTTATTATTTTTTATATGATTGTACAACTGGTTTTTTTGTTTCTCAAGAGTATCCGGAGTTCGTGCAGATAGATTAATAATTACTAGCCGATCAGTAATAGAGCTATCTGACGTATCTGGGGCTTCCTCTAAGATTATATGAGCATTTGTTCCACCTATACCAAAGGAGCTCACCGCTGCTCTTTTTGGAGCATCTTTTAACCAGGGAGTAGTTTTAGAACAAACATAAAATGGACTATCTTCAATATCTATTTCAGGGTTAATCTTCTCAAAATGTAAAGTACCAGGAATCATTCCTTTATGAATTGATAATACAACTTTAATAAAAGCGGCAATACCAGACGCCTGGTTTAAATGTCCAATATTACTCTTTACAGAACTTATTGCACAGAAATTATTCTTGTCAGTAAACAATCGATAAGCATGTGTCAATGCTTTTACTTCAATTGGATCACCTAACGGTGTAGCAGATGCATGAGCTTCTACATATTTAATTGATTCTGCTGGCACATCTGCAATTCCAAGTGCCGTTGCAATTACTTCTGCCTGACCTAAAATAGCAGGTGCAGTGTACCCAGCTTTATTATTACCATCATTATTGAGAGCTGAGCCTTTAATAACGGCATAAATAGAATCACCATCAGCTAATGCGTCTTCTAATCTTTTTAAAACAACAACTCCTACTCCATCGCCATCTACCTGTCCATTACTCTTATGATCAAAAGGTCTACAATAACCATTAGGGGAGAAGATCATACCCTTTTGATAATAATATCCATCCTGTTGGGTGAGATCTATATAAGATCCACCTGCTAGGGCTATATCACTATTTCCCGACAAAAGACTTTGACAGGCCATATGTACTGAAACTAGTGATGAAGAGCAAGCTGTTTGAATATTAATACTTTCTCCCCGTAAGTTAAATTTATAGGCTACTCTTGTTGGTAAAAAGTCAGAAGCATTAGTAATATAATGTTGAAACCTTTCAGCTGGTGTCTTTGCTTCTTCTGGAGAAAGATATGTATTTCTCCCTGAAGAAGCATATATGGAAATAATTCCATCATATCTGTCAGTATCATACCCTGCATCTTCGATTGCATGCCAAGCACATTCCATGAAAAGACGGTGTTGTGGGTCTAATAACTCAGCTTCATAATTTGAAAACCCAAAGAAGGAGGCATCAAATTTATCTATATTATTCAATCTCCCTCGTGCTCTTATTTTTTGAGGTCCAGAATGCTGCTGTTCTGCCTCCTTTTTTTCGTCTTCCCAACGGGTAATACAGTCTACACCATTATTTAAATTATTCCAATACTGATCAATATTATCTGCCTTTGGAAACTTTCCTGCAGTTCCTATAACTGCAATATTATTCTCCATAATCCTCTACCTTTCTTCTTACTTGTTTAATCTCTTCTTTTAAAGATTCAAGTGTAAAATCGTCACAAACACTTATTACATTAGCATTTCTATCTATGCCCTTTACTAAGCTGGTTAAGATGCGACCAGGACCAATCTCAATAAATAAGTCGCATCCAGCATTTATACTAGTTTTAACCGCTTTTTCCCAGACTACTGGTTTTGTTATCTGGTTTTTTAATAAATTATAATAATTGTCAATATCCTCTACAAAATCTCCTGTTATACTTGAAACCATCTTTATCTCTGGTGCTCTAAAGGTTACACTATTAAGAATATTTTTCAACTCTGCTTGAGCTAACTCCATTAGTGGGGAATGGCTGGCCCCTTTAACAGAAATGGTGTCTGCAATAACACGAAACTCCCGAGCGCGATTTACAACTTCCTCTACAGCATATTTATTTCCCGAGACAACACTCTGGTTTGGTCCATTATAATTCGCAATTTTAACTTCCCCAAAAATCATTGATACTTCCTTACAAATCATCTCAACCTTATCATAATTCATACCAAGTATTGAGGCCATTGCACCTGGAGTTAGTTCATTACTTTTTTCCATTAGTCGGCCTCGCTCTAGGAGTAATTGTAACCCCTCTTCCCAAGCAAGTGCTCCTGCTGTTACTAAGGCACTATATTCTCCTAGGCTGTGTCCCATAACAACCCAGGGTTCAATATCATTTTCAATTAAATAGTGTGCTATAGAAGTACTTATTGAATACAACGAGAGTTGTGCGGTTACATAGTCATCCAATTCTTTTTTCGAAGCATCAGCAATTATATATGGCATATCAATACCTGTAATATTTTTAACCTTATTAATTCTTTCTTTAAAAAATTGATTAGATTGATAAAGATTTTTTCCCATTCCAACCATCTGACTACCTTGTCCTGGAAACATAAACACTGTACGCAATTAGTTTCACTCCAAACTATTTTAATAAAATTACTTAACGTTAACTTCTTGTTTCTTATTAATCAAATCTAACATCGCATTTACTGAACAAAAGTTATTTAAGGATAAATCTTCATTTCCAATACTTATATCAAATGTACTCTCTAAAAACATAACCAACTGCATGGCAAATAAAGAATTAACTATACCTGAACGAAAAATATCATCATCGTCCTTTAAATCATCAACATCTCTATATTCTAAAATAAACTCTCTAATCTTCTCTCGATTTTCCATTTTAATACCTCTCTTCTTTTACATATTAACATTAAACAAATTACCAGACTCGTAACGCCTTAAACCACGGTTAAATATAACTCTTGAAAGAATAATAATAAAGATTGTATATGCTGCTAACAACAACAGATTCCAGCTTTTTAAATCTCTAATTATCTCAACAGGGATCGAGGAGATAAACCCTGCAGGAACTATAGTAAATAATATAAAGCGGACACTACCAACAAATATCTGGTTTGGATATAGTGAAAATGTTAAAACAGCATTAATTGCCTGTTCTGATAATACTTTTGCTCTCTTAGTCCAAAAAGCTATACTTCCCACTATTGATACATATGCAACCATAATTCCAGCAACTAAAAATGAGCATGATATCCAGAGAATAAATGATTGCAAACTAACATTTCCTGAAATGAAAAACATGAGCACACCAAATATAATATCGCCAATGGCAGCCACAGAGGTGCGTGATGCTAAAGAATAGAGCATTACATCCCGCGGTAAAACCAGATAATAGTCAAGCTGTCCCTCTTCAATTAAATGTGACAATCGATTTCCATTTCCAAAAAAGGTAAATGCCAGTCCAAATCCAACAGTAACAACAGAGAATAATAATAAAATATCTTGAAAAGCCCATCCTTTTATCTGATTAAAACGTTCGAAAAAGAGTACCCAAAATACGAAATAAAAGGCGTTATTAATTATCATCATAATTGCTTGGGTTAAAAAATTAACTCTGTATTCCATAGCAGAGGCTAAGTTTAAACGCCAAACATGGGCTAAAAACCTGAGTTCTGATTTAATAAATCTCATATTTATTAACCTCCATTAACACATAATCGACGTGTTCCATTTCTATACATGAATTCGAGAATAATTCCTAATATTAAAATCCACATTGTTTGTTGTAATACTACCTGTAGGAATCCATCTAACGAAAAATCAATAAGTAATTTTGCTGGACCATATAATACAAGGTCAAAAGGCAAGTAGTGGGTTATTTCTTGTAACCAGTTTGGGAAAAATTCAAGCGGAATAAGCAATCCACCTAGTATAAAAAGAATCTTTTGGTATATAAACAAAAAACCAGAAACATCCTCAGTATAAAAAGCCAGCAGCCCTATTAAAGATACCATACAATAGTCTAGAATAAAGGCTAATAAAATTGTTAGTAATATTGGTAGCAGAACCAATGGATGAGCAGGTAAAGGTCCTATTAACACCAATACCAACAAACTTCCTACTGCAAAATCAATAAAAAGACGAGTCAAGCTTTCTCCAAGGCCATTAAAAAAAGTATATAGCAAATAATGATAAGGTTTCCCCAGTGTATAAGCCAATTTACCAGTAATCACTTCATTAGAGATTAAATTACCAGCTTTAATTTTACTTAATAAAATAGACTCGGTTAAAACTAAATACCATATTACCTGTGAATATGAAAGCCCTTCAAAAGAAGCATTATCCACATAAACAGCTCCCCACAACTTAATAAAGATAAAAAGCAAGACAAGCATAAATGTGGAACGATAGACAACTTCACCAATATAGGTAAACGCATTATTAATACTTACACGTGTAATCGCCCAATATTTAATTATCTTTTTTGTTATTTTATCCATAGTTTTCCTCAACTCCAAAGTTACTGATCTTCTTTGTATAAATATTATGAATAATTTTCTCCATCGAAGTTTCTTTAATACCTACATCTACCACATTATTGGTGGTAATTAAAATATTTATAAGCTTTGAAACCTCAGTAACATTATTAGGTAGGCGCAATTCCATAATATTATTATCAGATGAAATGACCTCTACATCAGGTGGTAGTGTTATCGTTTCTTTCTTTTGGTCAAACTGTACTTCTAAAATCTTATGTGTCAAAAATTTCTGCTTTAAGAGCTTAATTCTATCATCAAAGATAATAGAGCCTTCATTTATTATAACTACACGGTCACAAACTGACTCTATATCTCCCACATCATGGCTTGTTAAAATAACTGTAGTACCTTCTAAACGGTTCATCTCTCTTAACCCTTGACGAATTTGCTGTTTTGCTACCAAATCTAGTCCAATTGTTGGTTCATCTAAAAATAAAAGTTTTGGTCTATGTAATAATGAAGCTGCGATTTCACATTTCATACGCTGTCCTAGACTTAATCTACGTGCTGGTGTGTATAAGTAGTTATCTAATTCTAACATTTCAGTCAATAGTGATAACTGCTTTTTAAATAAACAATCATCTATCTCATATATTTTTGCAAATAAATGAAATGTATCTATTGGAGGTAAATGGAACCATAATTGTGACTTTTGACCGTAAACTGTACCTATATTATAAGCTAGTTTACTGCGTTCTCTATTTGGGTTATAACCCATTACTTCTATATCTCCACTTGTGGGTGTAAGGATACCTGTTAACATTTTTAGAGTAGTAGATTTCCCTGCTCCATTTGGCCCAATAAAAGCAATCATCTCACCAGAATCTGCTTTAAAATCAATCTCTGATACAGCCTCAACTGTCTTATAATTTGGGCGATACAAAGACTGTAAGCCTTTAATAAATCCTTGTTTTTTTTGTTTTACGCGAAACACTTTTTTTAATTTTTTTGTTTTAATAATCATTACTTTACATATCTCCTTTCTATTACTACATTACTTCCAAGCTAAGACGATAATTTACTAATATAATATTATATATTTTTACCCGGAGATTTTTAGGTCTACATATTCAGGAAATGATAAAATATTTTCTAACTGATGTTCAAAAATAACAATCTCATCTAGCTTATCTACTTCTTCACATTCAATTAATGCCAAACCAATCTTCCCGTAAGTACCAAACCTATCATTTAACTCTGCCATTAGCAGTTTATGCTTATCAGATTTACGTAATTTATTTAACTCATCATATGAGTAAACATAACCTGTTGTATTGAGTTGGTTGGTACGTACTGTTAATTCTTCTGCACGCTGTAAGTCATCTTCTTCAGCAGGTGCAATACTCAATTCCATATTAAGAGATGCAAGATATTCTTCTTGAGTACCTACAAATTCTTCCTCTGTTTCTTTTCTTTTTGCCTCACTCTTGTACATTAAGCGACGCATCTTAGAATCTTTTGTGATAAATCGCGGGGTCATCTCAGGCATATCTAATAAATCATCTAATTTACTAGCGTTGATACAAATTACATCAGGATGTACACTTGCTACTTCCTCTAATTCAAATGGCTGATCATCTATAAATGCAAATGTGTCAATGCCAACATTAATAGACTCCGCAATTTTTGTAATTGAGGAGGACTTAGAATTCCAATTTATTTGCGGATATATAAAGTATTCATCCAGTTGAAGTTCTTTGACTTTTTCCCATGCATCTTCATGGCTGTTTTTACTAGCAATAGATAGGAGTATGCCTCTGCGATCCAATTCTTTAATTATATCAGTTACTCCCTCTCTTAACTCAACATTGTCGTCCTCTAGTAATACTCCGTCCCATAGAGTATTATCAAGATCCCAAACTAAACATTTTACTTTTTTCTCAGAGGACTTTAAAGTTTCTTCTGTCTTCATAAATACCTCCTTGACCATTAAATTAATCCTTTTCACAACCTTAATAAACATGAATAACCTTGAAAAAACTTAAATATTAACTTCAATTATCCGTGACTTGCATTAAATATATTGTATAGATAATGAGTTACTAATATCTCCCCCTTTAATTTTATTTTTGTTTTAAACTTTAATATATTAATTTTTTAAATTTTTCTTTTCTTCTTTGCTATCTATATTTAATCCTGCATTTTTTGCCTACTTTTTTGCCTACTTTTTTGCCTACTTTTTTGCCTACTTTTAATTGTTATTTAACTGTTATTGTTCTCCTTAAAAGATTAAAATCCTTTATTTTTCCGTATTTTTTTTAAAAAAACACTAATTTAGTCTATCTTCTGTAGATGAATGATCAACTATTACCCATCCCGAGGCATCAGCATCAGAGAAGTTTTGACTAATATTACCTGCTCCAACTGTCGTACCTACTTTATAGTAAAAACTATTCAGTGAAGAAAAATCAAATCAGTAAAGGTATCAGCCCATTTAAAAGGTTCTCCAGCAGGCGAGCTTGTATGCCAAATTGAACTGCCGCTTGTGTTTGATAGTCAGTGTAGTTGGCCGTAAAATCCACTAACGTTATATCTGTTAAATATTGATTAATTCCATTAGATACTAACCCTGTCAGATTTACATTCGAGATCACTAGCCCACTACTATCTACAGTAAACCCTGTTGGACTTACATATTCTGTATAGTTATTTAAGTTATCATAAACTTTTAACACTGGGTAATACGTTTCACCATCAACAAATTGACCGGTCATTAGTTCATTCCCATGATATTCAGAAAGACTTTGAATTGGCCGAAGGGGTAACGAATTTATGTCCAAAGAATTGAGCGTTGCACCTTGTGGTAAATATCCAAAACGATATCCGATTATGGCAGTCATATCCTCTAAAAATCCGAAATCAATATTCACTTCACTATTACTAGTACAGCTCTAACGAGTAAATATTTTTCGATATATTTTGATATAATAGTTTTCAAAAATGCAAAAATATGATATAATATAATTAAATATTATGTTGATTTATAGACATTTGGAGGGATTATTATGAAAAGAAAAACTAGAAAACAAAGAAGAGAAGAAGAAAAGAAAATAAAATTTTTCGAAGAGGTTTTTCGAAAAGTTTAT
>DAOVRZ010000084.1:0-26892 GCA_030627905.1 Halanaerobiales bacterium | reverse complement strand
GATACAATATTCAACAAATAGCAAAGGGACACTTGAGGGTGTCTCTTTATTTGAGTTGCCTACGTTTAGGCGTGGGGTCAAAGACTATGGCCTGATAATATCATAGGCATCCCAATAATGGAATGCCTGAGTAGTAACAATGATTTTTATGTAGCTCTCATACCACCGATTTTATTTTTATTTGCTGAAATAATGTCATTAAGTTTAGCTGAACAGGCTTTGATTGCTGCTGTAATAACTAGTAGTGGAGCATTTGCACAACCTGTGATTGGATATTTTGTTGATAAACGAGGGAAACCTTGGTTTCTTATAGCTTCAGTTTTATGGATTGCATTTTGGATGAGTATTTCTGGTTTGATAAGCAATTATTATTTATTAATTATTGTTACTGGTTTGGGAGCATTAGCTTCTGCTTTATATCATCCATTAGGTTCGACGATGGCTGCAAGTTTAGGAAATGGAACTAAAGGGCAAAGTTTAGCGATCTTTATGACAGTAGGTGGATTAGCATCTTCTGTGGCTCCTCTTGTTGCCATACCTCTTGTAAAAAATTATGGTTTAAGCCATTTAGTCTATCTTATGATTCCTGGTTTTTTTGTTGCAGGTCTTATGTATATTTCTCAAACACATAAAATTGAGTTTAAAAATGAAGTTGTAAAAAAAGAGAGGCGTTCTCGTAAACTAAGTTTTTATACAATTAAATGGGTAGTTGTTTTAGTATTTATTGCAACTACAAGATTTGTGATTACAAGAGCTCTGATGAGCTTTGGTATACAGATACTTACATTGAAGGAGATCGATATAAAGATCGCTAGTATCATTTTATTTTCTTTTCTATTTTTGAGTTCAATGAGTACTTTAATTGGCGGGTATTTAAGTGATAAACTTGGTAGTAAAAAAGTATTCATGACAGCAAACTTTTTACTAGTATTGTCTTTGATAATGTTGGTATGGGGTAAAGGAATAATTGTTATTCTAGGATTTGTACTTATTGGATTTAGTGTTAGTTCTGCAAATTCAGCAAATATTGTGATGACCCAGGAATTAATTCCGCAAAATGTGACTTTTGCCACTGGACTAATTATGGGACTTGCTGGAGGTTTAGCTGGATTAGGAATTATATTTTATGGTCAATTAGCTGATGTTTACGGACTAATATCTGCTACAACATTATGGATAATTCCTTTAGTTTTAGTAAATGTGTTGACAGTATTTTTGCCAAATTTGGATAACAAATAGCCTTTTATTGGTGATTAGATTTGCTGTATGATGGCTGATAGATTAAAAATGTTCCTTCAAAAGTCAGCTCTGCATAGGTTGGTCTTTTTTTGAGATATTTGTTGTAGAGTAAAATTTCCATTTTGAAAGAAGTTTTAAATTAGTCGAGCTGACTTAGGTTAGTTCGATAACCCTACTAAAAAAATTTAGTAGGGTTTTTTTGCTTGAATTAATTCGCTTTAATTTAGAAAGACTACTATTAGATTAAGTGATGAATCAGTAGCTATAATATTTAATAATGCATATAACTATTATTTATGCGAATATAAATAATATTAAGAATTTTGTTTAAATATACTTAGGAGGTGGAAAGATGTTAAAAGGAAAAAAGATCGCTATCCTTGGAGATTGCGATGGAATTCCAGGTCCTGCTATTGAGGAATGTATAAAGACAACTGAAGCAGAAGTTGTTTTTAGTACTACCGAATGTTTCGTCTGAACTGCCGCAGGTGCTATGGATCTTGAGAATCAAAATAGGATTAAAGGTATGGCTGAAAAGTATGGTGCAGAAAATGTAGTTGTAATTTTAGGTGGAGCAGAGGCAGAAGCATCTGGTCTAGCTGCAGAAACTGTTACCCAAGGTGATCCTACATTCGCAGGTCCATTAGCAGGAGTCCAGTTAGGACTCAGAGTTTATCACATTTTAGAACCAGAGATTAAAGATGAAGTTGATCCTGGAGTCTATGATGAGCAGGTAGGGATGATGGAGATGGTTCTTGATGTTGATGAGATAGTTAATGAAGTAAGTTTATATAGAAAAAGTTTCTGTAAGTTTGTGTAAACAAACTTACAGAAAAATTTACCTTTAAATGTGCAAAATTTCACTAACTTATGTTGTTTTTCAGATAGAAAAAGGAAAGGGGTGTAAATAATGCGTTTAGAAATGGGAAACTTTCCTGTAAAGGATGTAGTGTTTGGCGATAAGACCTTTTACAAGGATGGCGTGTTGACTATTAATAAAGAAGAAGCATTAACGGTTGTAAAAGAGGACGAACATATTACTGATGCTGACATAGTAATTGCAAGACCAGGAGAGAAAAAACGTATTGTTCCTGTTAAGGAAGCTATTGAACCTAGATATAAAGTGGGAGACGGTGCTGTTTTCCCAGGTGTAATTGATAAAGTAGAACCAGTTGGAGAAGGTAAAACAGTTGCTTTAAAAGGCTGTAGTGTATTGGCTGTTGGTAAACATTGGGGTAGCTTTGGTGATGGTTTAATTGATATGAGTGGTGAAGGTGCTAAGTATACTTATTTTTCTCAGTTAATTAATATCTGTCTCGTAGCTGATACAGATGAAGAGTTTGAAAGACATGAGCAACAGAAGAAGAATCATGCTCTTAGATGGGCAGCTCATAGATTGGCAAAATATTTAGGAAGTGCTGTAAAAGATTTAGAACTAGAAAATGAAAATTCAGAAATTTTTGAATTGCAACCCATCACTAAGCGTTCTAAAGAGGTAAATGATCTTCCATCTGTAATATTTATTATGCAAGGTCAATCTCAAATGGAAGAGATGGGTTATAATGATTTAGTGTACGGATGGGATATGAATCATTTTGTACCAACTTTAATGCATCCAAATGAAATCTTAGATGGAGCTATTATTTCTGGAAGCTTTATGCCTTGTTCTTCAAAATGGTCTACTTATGATTTTCAGAATTGTCCAATGATTAAGAGATTATATAAAGAACATGGTAAAACAGTAAACTTCTTAGGTGTAATTTTATCTAACCTAAACGTTAATTTAGAGCAGAAGAAGAGATCAGCACTGTTTGTAGCTAAAATAGCTAGATCTTTAGGTGTAGATGGAGCTATTTTAGCTGAAGAAGGCTATGGTAACCCAGATGCTGACTTTATCGAATGTTTTGTAGCATTAGAAGATGTTGGTGTTAAGACAGTTGGTTTGACTAATGAATGTACCGGTCGTGACGGTGCATCTCAGCCACTTGTTACTTTAGATGAAAAAGCAAATGCGATTGTTTCTACTGGTAACGTTTCAGCATTGGTTGAACTTCCACCAATGGAAACAGTAATCGGTGAATTAGAAGCTTTAGCTCGTGATGGTTTATCTGGTGGATGGGCTGATGATGAGAAATTAGGATCTTCAGTTAAAGAAGATGGTTCAATTATTATGGAAAATAACTCAATGTTCTGTGGAGATCAAGCACTTGGTTGGTCATCTAAAGCAATGAAAGAATTTTAATTAAGGGAGGTGCATGGACTGTGAAAAAAGCGATTTTATATATCAATCAATTTTTTGCTGGAATTGGTGGAGAAGATAAAGCTGATTTTGTTCCTGAAATTAGAGAAGGTCTTGTTGGGCCTGCTATGTTATTAAATCAGTTATTAGATGCAGAAGTAACTCATACCATTATCTGTGGAGATAACTTTATGGGTTCAAATGAAAAAGAAGCTGTTGAGACAATTTTAGGATTTTTAGCTGATAAAGAATTTGATATTTTCTTTGCGGGCCCAGCTTTCCAGGCAGGTAGATATGGAAATGCCTGTGGTGTTATTGGAAAAGTAGTAAAAGAAAAATTCAATGTACCAGTTATTTCTTCGATGAATGATGAAAACCCTGGTGTTGATATGTTCAAGAAAGATATCTACATCTTCCCAGGTGGTAAGAGTGCAGCCAAAATGAGAGATGACATGAAGACTATGGTTGCGCTTGGAAACAAGCTATTAAAAGGTGAAAAGCTTGGTACTGCTGAAGAAGAAGGATATTATGTAAGAGGAATTAGACATCAGGTTTGGTTAGAGGATGCCAAACCTGCTGCTGATCGGGCAATGGAAATGTTCTTGAAGAAGGTAAAAGGTGAGGAGTACAAAACTGAATTACCTATTCCAAAGATCGACCTTGTACCAATAGCAGAACCAATTAAAGATTTAAGTAAGGCGACTATTGCTCTTGTTACTACGGGTGGTATTGTACCAGTAGACAATCCTGACAGAATCCAATCAGCTTCTGCAACTAGATGGGGTAGATATAGTGTAGAGGGTATGGACAAGTTAGGTAACCGCGAAGAAGGTCAATTCAAAACTATCCATGCTGGATATGACCCAGCAGCTGCTGATAAAAATCCAAACCGTTGCGTGCCTCTTGATGCATTAAGAGCTTACGAAAAAGAAGGAAGAATCGGTAGAGTTGACAATTATTTCTATACAACTGTTGGAACTGGTACAACTGAAGCAGAGGCTGCAAGAATGGGCCGTGAGATGGTTGAACATTTACGCAATGATGGCGTTGATGCTGTAATTATGACTTCCACCTGAGGAACCTGTACTCGTTGCGGTGCAACGATCGTTAAAGAAATTGAAAAAGCAGGTATTCCAGTAGTTCAGATGGCTAACTTGATTCCTGTTGCTAAAACTGTAGGTGCTAACAGAATGGTACCAACCATTTCTATTCCTTATCCTTTAGGAAATCCTGCAGATTCTGAAGATCATCAATGGAAGTTACGTTATCATCGAGTTGGAGTTGCTTTAGATGCATTAGAAACAGCGATCGAAGAACAAACAGTATTTGATGTAAAGATATAATTTTCTTTGAGTTAGTTAAGATAAGAGGATGAATAGAATTAAGGATTAAGGATGAAAATTAAAATTTAGTAATTCTTAATTCTTAATTTTTATTTCTTAATTCTCAATTATTAAAGGAGGGGTAGAATGAATTCACAACAGAAAAATACAAAATCAAATCAGGTTTTTTATGTATCTTTAGTATTAATTTTCGCAATTGTGTTATGGGGACTTCTATTACCTGAAAATTTTGAAAAAATATTTACTGACTTATTTAACTTTTTGGTAGGTAACTTTGGTTGGTTTTATCTGTTGTCTATGTCTAGTTTTGTAATTTTCGTTATTTGGATTGCATTCAGTAAATATGGAAAGATAAGACTTGGAAAAGATGATGAAAAGCCTGAATATAGTACTATATCCTGGTTCGCCATGCTGTTTAGTGCAGGTATGGGTGTTGGACTCGTATTTTGGGGAGTTGCTGAACCTTTAAATCATTTCGTAAATCCTCTTGGAATAGAAGGCGGTTCTGCTGCAGCTGCAGAATTTGCGATTAGAAAATCGTTCTTCCACTGGGGATTACATCCTTGGGCTAATTATGCAATATTAGCTCTAGCTTTGGCTTATATGCAGTTTAGAAAAGACAAGCCAGGTCTGATCAGTAGTATCTTTATACCACTTTTGGGAGAGGAAAGAGCTACTGGCCCAATCGGAAAAGTTATTGATATTCTAGCAATTTTCGCAACAGTTGCAGGTGTTGCTACATCTCTTGGTATGGCAACATTGCAAATGACTAGTGGCTTAAACTTTTTATTTGGAATCCCTGAAACTAATCTTGTGAGAATCATAATTATCGGGATTATAACTGTTTTATTTATGCTTTCTGCATTAACCGGTTTAGATAAAGGGATTAAGATTTTATCCAATGCTAACATTACTTTATGTGGTATCTTAATGGTTTTAAGCTTAATTCTTGGGCCAACAGTATTAATTATCAACAACTTAACAAATGGAATCGGAACCTATTTGAGCACATTGGTTGGAGATAGTTTTCGGATTACTAGTGAGCCTTGGTATGGCTGGTGGACAATATTTTACTGGGCATGGTGGATTGCTTGGGCTCCATTTGTAGGCACATTTATTGCTCGGATTTCTAGAGGTAGAACCATCAAAGAATTTATCACTGGCGTTCTTTTAGCTCCAACTCTTGCTTCTTTTGCTTGGTTTGCTATATTTGGTACTATGGGAATTAACACTGGAATGGGTGTTGCTACAGAGGCGATAAAATCTACTTCTACTGCATTTTTCGTAGTTATGCAACAATATCCTGTTGGTAACATTATATCCTTTGTAGCTGTAATATTACTTTCAACTTTCTTTGTTACTTCAGCAGATTCAGCAACATTTGTTCTCGGAATGATGTCTTCAAATGGAGTTCTTAATCCAACTAATAAGCGAAAATTTATCTGGGGTCTTGTTCAGTCTGGTTTAGCAGTAGCTCTCATGTTAGCTGGTGGACTTAAAATGCTCCAAACTGCCTCAATTGCGGCAGCATTCCCATTTGCGTTTATAATGCTGTTTGGAATGATCTCAATTATGAAAGCATTAAAGAGCGAGTTTAAATAAATCTAGGAAAAATAATTTTGACAGTGTAATTAATTGAAAATTAAATGTTTCGTCGGAAACGAAACTTTGCCTTTTGTGTATTCATAAAAGGCGTATAGTTTCGTTTCCTTTGAACCTTGCAGTAATCATGATTACATTATAACCATGATTACTATTTGTCCCTCCAAAATAGTTATAAAATATTATTTTTACTTAGATATTTTTTGAATAAAATTGCAATGGGATGACTTTAAGAAGTATTAACAGATACATATTTACATCAGGTTGTTACTGCTTGTGTTGATGGAGCAGTAGCAGCAACGGTCGCTGAGAAATATATTAAAGAAGAAGAAGGTTTTGCAGGTGATGTTATAAATTCTTCTAAAGAAAAACCAGTTTTGGTGACCTTCTGGAGTCTAGGTGTAGAAGATATAAAAAATATTTTAAGTAAAATTAACTAAGGGGGCCAAATCATGAATCATGTTGAAAAGTCTAATTTTGATGAATTAGTATTAAATGCTGAGAGTGTTGTAATGGTTTATTATTATAGCCCAAAATGTGAAGAATGTCAGGAACTGTTACCTGATGTTGAAGCTTTAGCTGAAAAGTATGGTGAAAGCATGAACTTTTATAATTTAGATATTAGCCAAAATCGTCGTTTGGCTATTGGTCAGAGAGTTATGGGTTCACCAACTATTGTTTTCTATAAAAATGGTGAAAAAGTTGCTACTCTTACTGGAGAAGATTTGACAGCAGCAGAGATTGAAGAAGAAGTTAAGAAACACGTGTAAGACCCTAATTTAGGCAGTGAACATCCATCATAAGAGCACTACATCCTTATTGGGTGTAGTGCTCCAAAAAAGCTGGCTTAAAAAGATAGCTTTTAATATTAATATTTATGATTAGTCCACAAAAAGTAGTCGCACTTGCATACCAAATAAAGTACTGAATTGGCGAGGTCAGTACTTTAGTTGGTATGCAAGTGCGACTAAAATACTTTTTGTGGTCGAATCATATTATAAATTGTGGACAGTATTAAATTTTTCTGGTAAAATTACTATGGTAAAAGATTAAGATTTAAAAATCGTAATCAGTTGATTTCATTTTAAGTGGTAGACAATAATAAAATTATCTGGTAAAATTATTATATTCAAAATTTCGATATAAATTGTTTTTTCTGAAGAGAAGGGTGAGTTAATAATGATTGAAATAAATAAAAATGACATTAAAAAGATCAGGACTCTAAAAATATTTATTGATGCAGCTTATCAAATTATTGAACAAGATGGCATAGAAGATGTTACCATTAGAAAAGTTGCTGAAATTGCAGGTTATAATAGTGCAACTATTTATAATTATTTCAAAAACCGTACTCAATTGATATCTTTTGCTGCAGTGAAATATATAAGTGACTATGTAAAAGCAGTACCAGAATATATGAAGAAAAGTGACGAAACTTTAGAACGATTTTTTTTGATGTGGGAATGTTTTTGTCAATATTCTTTTGGCAATCCACAGATTTATTATGCTATATTTACTGAGGATATCGGAGAGAGTCCTGAAAATTTATTTAAAGTCTATTATTCTATCTTTCCTGAAGAGATGGGATTACCACCTGAAGAGTTAAAACCTATATTATTAGAGTCAGATCTTCGTAAAAGGGCTAATTTAGCTATTCAACCATGTATTGAAGAAGGTTATCTAACCTCTGAGCAAGCATATGAGATTGATGAAATGATAATATTAATGTATCAGGGAATGCTTTCATTAATAATTCATAATCGTTTAGAATTTACAGTTGAAGAAGCTGTTCAACGAATTATGAAATACATAAGAAAGATTATTAAAAACACAATTATGTAATCAAAAATAATAGCCATATATTAAACAACAAAATTGATAGGAGTGACACTATGAAACGATTAAAAGAACGACTTGGAGACATTTCCGGTGGTAGGGTTTTAGATGTAGGAACTAGATCAGGAGAATTTATTCTCAAACTTAAAGATGGTTTCAAAGACTATTCTGAAATGATTGGAATAGATTATGATGAAAAAGTTATTGAAACTACGAAAAAGAAATTAGATTTTGAAGATATACATTTTTCACATATGGATGCTGAAAATATGACATTTGAAGATAATAGTTTTGATACTGTGTGTATTTCGAATACATTACATCATTTACCTGATATCAATAAAATATTAAATGAAATGAAGAGAGTATTAAAACCAGGTGGACTTTTTATCGTTAATGAGATGTTCTCTGATAATCAAGATGAAGCACAAAATACACATGTTCTTCTTCATTGTTTAGAAGGGGCAATAGATACCGTGATTGGAAAATGTCATAATGATACATTTGAAAAACAAGAGATTATTGATCTGATAGATAATTTAGGTGTAGATAATATAGAGTATTTCGAAGATCATGAAACCAATGAAAATTTGAGGGACAAATTAGCATCAAAGGTTCAATCTATAGATAAAAAACTTAATAAAGTGAAAGAATTTCCTCAATATACTGAACTAAAACAGCGTGGAGAGCAGATAAAGAAAAGATATAATGAGGCTGGAATTGCACGTTGTACTCAGTTGATTGTTATGGGACGAAAGTAGAAAAGGCAGCTTAGGCTGCTTTTTCTTTTTTATGATTAAGGAGCATAAAATTCGATGAAATTATTAATAATACTAAGTATATACTGTAAAACTCTTCAAAAGAAAACTATAATCATATAGGGAGTGAAAACTATGACAGATAAAGTTGTGGTTGGAAGTTTATCTGGTATTATTGGGGCTTTTCTTAGTGGTATGTTAGCTGTAATTTTAAACTATTTAAAAATTACAACTATAAGAATGCTTTTTTTTGATAGTTTTATTTTTTTACCAAATCACTTGGCGAACTCGTTAGTAGGTAGTATTTATGGTTTTATAATTCATTTAATAATTGGAGCTATTATCGGTATTATATTTATGTATTTCTTCCCTTTCACTGGTAGTGACTATCTGATCTATAAAGGTATTTTATTAGGAGCAATATCATGGTTAGTTATTGGAGGGCTTGTCGGTACAATGATAGGTTTAACGATTAGAGATAACCTATTGGATAATACAATTTATTTTGGTTTAAATATAGTTTTTGGTCTTATTACAATTTTATCTGCAAATTATTTTAGAAGGGTTAATATCAAATAGGAATATAGTTATTTGCTATAGATAATAAAAAATAGTCTCTGTATGAGACTATTTTTTAGATTATGAAGAAATCCCTAAACAAACCAAATTTAACCATCTTCTTTTAAATAAGCTTTACAGAAAGGAACGTTTTGATTCAAACGTTAAAAAAAACTAATTAGTTTGCAGGAAAGGTAGAAAAATATCTCGAAATAAATCTTGAAGGGAGGAAATAAAATGAATCATGACTTAATGAAGTGTGTGGAGCGTATTAAAGATAGCGAATTGAGAGAATACATTTCTGATCTGTTAGAAAAAGTACCTACTTACTTTTGGGAAATTCCCGCTTCTTCTACGGGAAAGTATCATCCTTCTTATGCTCTGGGAGAGAGAGGGTTAGTTCGGCATACAAGAGCTGCGGTTCAAATAGCTCTTGACTTATTTGAAAATAAAACAATTTGTACTTTTAATGATTTGGAGAAAGATATTATTGTTGCTGCTTTAATCCTTCATGATACCGTAAAACATGGAATACCAGGAGGTAAGTACACGGTGTCTAATCATGGAATGCTGGTTGAAATGGTGGCAGAATATGATGTTGATTCAGCAGATGAAGAGGAAGTATTAAGTATTCTTTTTAAAGCTATTCGTTCTCACATGGGCCAGTGGAATAAAGACTATAGAACAGGTAAAAAAGTCTCCCCAGTTCCTATGACAGAGTTAGAAAAATTTGTTCATCTTTGCGACTACTTAGCATCTAGAAAATGTTTGGAAATTAATTTTGAACATGCTGCAGTATGATCTTCCTAAATGGAAGATCTTTTTTTTGCACAAAAAATCATTTAATTATGGAATTAAAGTAGACAAACTCACATAAATATATGTTAGTTCTATTTTGAGAGCAGATTAAATGGAAGGAGCAATGATTAATGAAAAAAGGTTTTTGTTTATTGATGGTTAGTTTAATGGTGCTTATTGTTGGGTTTGGAGTTACAGCAAAAAACTTAAATCCTGAAGGGCAAATTACCATTGTTGGAAGTAATGTGGAGACTTTAAATCCATTACTTTCAGAAAGTAGTTATGAGACTACAGTCTTAAACGGAGTATTTAGTCAACTTATTCGACTCACTGATTCAGCAGATCTTATCCCTGATTTGGCAGTCGAAGTACCTACTGTAGAAAATGGTGGTATATCTGAGGATGGTATGGTCTTTACGTTTCATTTAAGAAAAGATGTAAAATGGCATGATGGTACACCTCTTACAGCGGAAGATGTTCTTTTTACTTGGGATATTATCATGAACGATGATGTTGCTGTAGTTAGCCGTGATGGTTTTGATCAAATTGAAAGAATTGAAATTCCAGATCCTTATACAGTTATAATGTATAAGACTGAGCCTACAGCGAATTGGCTACTAACCTGGGCGGGAACAGGTGGAGCTATCGTTCCTAAACACCTTTGGGAAAATGCTGCTCCAAGTGAGTTTAGTAAGGCTCATGAATTATCTCGACAGCCTATTGGATCTGGGCCATTTAAATTTGCAGAATGGGTTCCTGGTTCTTACATAATTTTGGAAGCTAATAAAGACTATTATGGTGACGGACCTTACTTAGCAAAGATAATCTATAAAGAAGTTGAGAGTAATCTAACTCAAATAACAATGCTCAAGACTGGCGAAGCAGATATTTCAATGAACCTTGAAGGATCACAATTAGAACAAGTTAAAGCTATTGATCGTTTGAAGACTACTCTTGATCCTGCTTCTATTTATGTCCATATGACATTCAATCTAGAGAATCCAATATTTCAAGATAAACTTACTAGACAGGCGCTTAGTTATGCTCTCCCAAGAGAATTAATTGTAGAAAAAATATTGAAAGGTGTAGGAATACCTGCAGCGACAAGTACTTCTCCTGTTCTCTGGGCTTATGATAAGAACATAACTCCTTATCCATTTGATATGGAAAAAGCAAAAGAGTTACTTACCAAAGCAGGTTGGAGAGATATGGATGGCGATGGAATATTAGAAAATGGTGATCTGAAGTTTGAATTTGAACTTGCGACAAATGCAGGTCGTCAAATCAGAGAGCGTATTGCTCAAATTGCACAACAATATTGGAAGCAGTTAGGTATTAAAGTTAATCTTAGTTTCCAGGAGTCAACTACTCTATATGGTGATACTTTGGAAAACCGTAAGTTTGATATGATCATGTTCGGTTGGGTAACAGGTTCTGATCCAGATGAATTTACAATGTATCATTCTTCTCAAATTCCTTCTGAGTCCAACGGACTTACTGGTCAAAATTATGGAAGTTATATTAATCCAGAGATTGATGAGCTTTTAGAAGATGGAAGAGCTATGATGAATAACGAAGACCGTATTCCGTTATATCACAAAGTTCAGAGTATCGTTTATGATGAAATACCAATGCTTTATGTTTATTTCTATGTAGAAATCAATGTTGCACCAAAGAATCTTTTGAATTGGCGTCCTGCTCCATTTACTAATGCTAAAACATGGAATATAAATGAGTGGAAGTTTGCTAATTAATTATTCTTTGTAGTTATGCAAACCCGCATTTGTGTGCGGGTTTGTTTTCAATATTAGCAAGGGGGGAAAAGTGTGACACGTTATCTTTTAAGACATTTAATTCAAGCGATACCATTGTTATTGGGTATTTCGGTGATTTCATTTATATCTATGAAACTTATGCCAGGTGGCCCATTGGCAGGGTATTTGATGAATCCAAAAGTTACACCTGCTGATGTGGCACGTCTTGAGCGATTATGGGGATTGGATAAACCGATACTAATACAATATTGGAAATGGATAACATCTATGATCCGTGGTGATTGGGGTTGGTCATATCGTACGGGTTTGCCTGTTCTGAAAATGATTACTTCACGATTACCAAATACAATTCTTTTGATGTTATCATCATATGTTCTGTCTTTATTGATAGCTGTACCTGTAGGAATTTATTCAGCTATAAAAAGATATAGTATTATGGATTATACTTTTACACTGGGAGCTTTTTTTGGTGTAGCTATTCCATCTTTTTGGTTTGGGATTATGATGCAGTTGATATTTGCTGTCAATTTAGGTTGGTTGCCATCGGCAGGAATGATGAATGTAGGTCAAGGTTTTTCTTTAGTGGATCGTTTAGAACATTTAATAATGCCGGTCTTAGTTTTGGGACTAGTTAATATGGCTGGGTGGAGTCGATATATGCGGTCAAGCATGTTGGAAACGATAAGCCAGGATTATGTCCGTACTGCACGTTCTAAAGGGTTATCTGAAAGGATTGTAATTTTTAAGCATGCACTCCGGAATGCATTGATTCCTCTTGTAACCATGATGGGGCTAGCTTTGCCCGCTATTTTTGGGGGTGCAGTTATAACAGAACAAATATTTGCCTGGCCTGGAATGGGACATCTTTTTGTGGGATCAATATCTAGCAGAGATTATCCAATTTTAATGGCAAGTCTAATGTTAACTGCTACTACAGTAGTTTTCGGGAATTTATTAGCAGATTTAGCGTATGGGTTTTTAGATCCTCGTATTCGGTATGACTAAGTGAAGGGAGGGTGTAGAGTGGCTAAAAAAGAAAGAGTTGCAGATGAGAGAAATTTATTTCATGGTTTGGGTAAAAGTGAGAGTATGCTATTAATATGTTTAAAACGTTTTAAGAGAAATCATCTAGCGATAATTGGTCTAATTGTTCTTATATTTTTAATACTAATGTCTATTTGTGCACCATTAATAGCACCCTATGATCCAAGAGATATTGATCTCTTTAGGATTCAAGAATCACCAAGTAGAGACCATTTACTTGGTACTGATGAGTTAGGGCGTGACGTTTTGAGTCGGTTATTGTATGGATCGCAGGTGACGTTACTGGTAGGAATATCTGCGATGTTGATATCGATTATTGTTGGGAGTATATTAGGTGCTATCGCAGGTTACTATGGTGGTATTATGGACAATATCATTATGCGAATGGTAGATATATTTTTATCTTTTCCAACTCTCTTCTTGTTAATAATATTGGCAGCCTATATTGACACTTCAATTTTCGGAATAATAATTATTATCGGAATAACAAGTTGGATGGGAGTTGCAAGACTTGTACGTGGTGAATTTTTATCATTGAAGGAGAAAGAATTTGTTGAGGCCTCAAAAGCGCTTGGGGTAAAGGATAGTAAAATTATTATCAAACATATAATGCCAAACGCGATGGCACCATTGATTGTTGCAGCAACTTTAGGAGTAGGTTATGCAATTCTATACGAATCTTCGCTAAGTTTTTTGGGGGTAGGTATAAAGGCGCCTGCTGCAACCTGGGGGAATATGTTAAGCAATGCTCAGCAAGATATTTTTCAAGCGCCGTGGTTGGCGATTTGGCCGGGATTGATGATTTTTATTACGATTCTTGCGATTAATTTTGTTGGAGACGGATTGAGGGATGCATTGGATCCTAAGTTAAATTAACTTAAAAGAGAGAACCAGCTTATGTCAGCAAAAAAATATTATAAGTTGGTTCTCATGCTCAATACCTATTTATTTTTAGGATTATAACGGTTCTTTTCGTTAAAGAACGTGATATCTGCATATCCAGCATAAATTTTACCTGAATGTTTAATACCCTTTGGAATATAGTACCGATCACCTTTCTGGTAAGTTTTCTTCACCCCATTAATAGTCAATTCTATCTTACCTTCAAGTACAATACCATATTGGCTTTCATGGGTATGTTCTGCCAATTCAACATCTTCATTAAACTCCATAAATAAAATTTGGTGATTTTTTCCTTGTGATAAATATGCAGACAAACCACTTAGCGATTGGTTTTTATCTACCAATTTTCACTTTGAATTATGCTTATTGGGAGGGACTATAGTTTTCTTGCTTTAAAAATAAACGAAAGCGGAAATTTTTTTGCCTTATGTGGCGCATAATACTTCGTGCTAATTTCGCAATCATTTTCAAGGGTTTCTTGGTTAGTATCTTCAATCATCCGTTCAACTACAAATCCGGCAGTTGCTAATGTGTTAATATACGTTGAAATCCGTCTTTTGCATAAGCTAATATCATAACCGTCTTTTTCATAGGTAAACCAGCTTTCATCAAAATAGCATCCCTCAAATACCAATTTTTCCTCTTGTGTTTCAATATTACGCATGACAGGATGATCCCAACTGAATATAAATATTCCACCTGGCTTGAGGTAAGATGCTACCAAGTCAAACGTTTTTTGCAAATCAGTTGTCCAACCTATGGCATAAATGGAATAAACAATATCGAAATAGTTTTTGGGAAGTCCGCAATCTATCTCCATCGGAACATTGAACAGTTTCGGATTATATCCGCACTCATTTAAATAATGTTTCGCATTTTCTATTTGTTTTGTGGACATATCTAATCCCCAAAGCTCGGCGGCATTGTTATTACCGTGGTACTTAAGTGAATGACCGCTCCCACAGCCGATGTCTAACATTTTTTTTCCTGAGACGTTTCCAAATAGTTGTAACTCATCCTCAGTGGGTACTAAACAGCCATAAATAGGAAGCGCAGTTGCACCAAACCATTCATCCGCAGTAGTATCCCAGTAGTGTTTATTTGACTTTAAAATTTCATTGCTGTTCATTGTTATTCCTCCTTCAGAATTTTGAAAACATCTTCTATATGGTAAAACTTTATTACAATATTGAGCAAGAAGCTCGTATCTTTTAGAAATGCATATGTGGCGGGTAGTTCACTAAAGATGTGAATGAATCTAAGATAACATTTGTATAGCGTTTTTAATATCTATTGGTAGATCTGCATATATCTCAATGCGTTCTCCTGTCCTTGGCTTATTAAAAGCAAGATAGGAAGAGTGTAAAGCCTGTCGTTCAATCAGTGAGCTTGGTTTGTTATATAGGGTGTCTCCAAGTACTGGATGCCCAATATAGTTCATATGGACTCTGATTTGATGATTACGACCTGTCATGATTTGTACTTCAACAAGAGTTGCATCTTTATATTTTTCGATAACTTTGAACTTTGTTAAAGATGATTTCCCATCTTCACGCACAGTTTGTTTGATTGGATCAGTTTCATCTTTACCAATTGGTTTATCTATTGTGCCTGAGTCTTCACTGATAACCCCTTCGACTAAAGCTAAATATTTTTTCTCAATAGTGTTATTCTCAAATTGTAAACTTATTTGATGCTGTCCAAAAGGATTTTTTGCAATGATGACAATTCCTGAAGTGTCCATATCAAGACGGTTAACAAAGCGGATTTTTTTCTTTATGTTGTTTCTCTGAAAGTACCAGGCTACTCCATTTGCAATAGTACCAGAAGGATGACTTTTGGTTGGATGAACTACGATGCCTGGTTGCTTATTTAAAATAAGTAAATCGTGATCTTTATAAACTATCGTTATTGGAATTTCTTCAGGTATATTTGGATCAGTTTCATTTTCAAAAAAAAGGGCTATGATATCTTCTTTTTTTGCTTTTTTATTTAGGGAACATTTGGAGTCGTTTAATAAAATGGAATTGGCCTTAGCTAATCGGCGGGAGAACCGTCCGGATATATTGAGTTTTTCTTTTAGTATTGCTTCAACTTTTTTGTTTTCTGTTACTTTATGTATGAGAATGCTTTCGTTTTCAGTAGTATGCATTATTTTTTCACCCCCGTTTTATTATAACCTATATTGGTGGGAAAGTGAATGTTTGGGGAGGTAATTTGGAAAAAATTTAAGGCTGGTGGTAGAATTAAGTATCAAAAATTCCTTATAATAAGAAGGATTAAAGTTAGTTTTATCGAAAGTAGATTTATAAGGCAATACATAAGATGCAATGTGTGTAATTTGAGAAACAAGATGTCTAAAAATTGGTTTATACCATTTGTTTTTAGTTAATACTAAAACTAAATGTAAAAAAGTTAAACGTCTGGAGTGAGTAAAACGAAACAACGCTGGACATTAAATGTTGAGAATTTTGGAAGGATTAAAAGTGGAAAGATAGAGATTAGTCCTTTGATGTTATTTGTTGGGGATAATAATAGTGGTAAAAGTTATATTATGTCATTGCTGTGGGGAATTTTAAGTGTTGACCCCTCTTTTTTTCAGAACTCTTCTTCACTAGAATCATATATAAAATGCAAGGAATGGTTAGAAAACAATTTGAAAGAAGAAATAGTAATTAATGAAGAAATACAGAAATTATTTATAAATTGGTTTAATGATCTTTTGCAACAGAAAGCAAATAGTTTGATTTCGCGTATTTTTAATTATCCTTTAGAGATTGGAAAACTGTATATCAGTAATTATAAAAGAGACGAAACTTTAAGAATAGAAATGAATAAAGATACATTTATTTCTATTACAACAGGTATTATTCGTTCTCAATTTGATAAAAAGCTTAGTGATGAGAAAATAAGTAATTCAATATTAGGCTATATTTGCTGGAAATTAGTGATAGGTAAAGCAGTTTACCTACCTGCATCACGGACAGGATTTATGCTAACCTATAAAACATTGATTTATAATTTGATAGATACGGGATTTAGAGGTAAATATAATTTTGTAAATGAAAAATCTAAAAATGAAAGTACATTGTCCTCGCCTGTTGTTGATTTTTTACAATATTTAATAAAAATGAAAATTGATCAAAAATCTCAATACATAGAGATTGCAACTCTTTTAGAAAAAGAAATTCTTCATGGTGAAATAAAAAGTGATGATGCACCAGTTCCTAATTATTCATATAAACCAGTGGGAACGAAGCAAGAGATGCTACCACATGTTACTTCATCACTTGTTTCAGAATTAATGCCGATAATATTGTTTTTGAAATCAAGTTTAGATTATGATTTAATGATTATTGAAGAACCAGAAGCACATTTACATCCACAAATGCAAAAAACTATTGCAAAAGCAATGGTGAGATTAGTAAATATGGGGTTACCTGTTTGGATAACAACACATAGTGATACAATTTTTCAGCAGGTAAATAATTTAATTAAACTATATAATCATCCTAATAGAAAAGAATTAGCCAAAGAATTTGGATATAATGAGGAAGATTTTTTAAGTCCTGAGAAAGTTACAGCTTATCAGTTTAATGTTAAAGATCACGGGAAAACAGAAATTGATGCTTTAAGTCTAAGTGAAGAGGGTTTTGCTGCTCCAACATTCAACGAGTCAATTATTGATTTAGCTAAAGAAACTATAAGATTTCAAAGGGATGATTTAGATGATTAATTATAGTTTAGAAGAAAGGTTAGAATGGTTAGATTCGAATTTGGTTTGTGAAGTGGAAGGAGAATTGTTGTTAGAAGAAAAGTCTAAAGGTGGAGTGGCTCTTTTTTGTCCCCGATTTATTAGTGTTAGAGGTTTTATTCTATAAAGAGAAGGATATTCTAAAAAAAATGGCGAAGATGTTTTGAGTATCATATATTTTAATTCAGAAAGGAATGAAAATTTCACTAGATGAGAAATCTAAAATTAACCATCGAATATGACGGATCGAGATTTAATGGCTGGCAGAGACAGACGAAAACAGAAAACACTATTCAATCAAAGATAGAAAATGTTCTAAGCCTGATGACAGGTGAAAAGATAAAGATCATAGCTTCTGGAAGAACTGATGCAGGGGTTCATGCACTGAACCAGATTGCAAATTTTACAACTAATTCATCCATGACATCTGATAAGATTAGAGATTATTGTAATCAATATCTCCCAGAAGATATAGTAATTACAGAGGTAGAGGAAGTTTCAGAAAGATTTCATGCTAGATATAATGCTAAAAGTAAACAATACTTATATCGAATCTGGAATACTGAATATCCAACAGCTTTGTATAAGGGATATTCATATTATGTTCCAAAGCAATTAGATTTGAAGGCTATGAAAAAAGCAGTGAATTATATTATAGGGTCACATGATTTTAGTGCTTTTACATCAGTGAAGTCGAAGAAGAAATCTTATCTTAGAGAGATCTATTCAATTGATTTTAAAAAAGAGGGACATTTTTTTGATATCATGATTCATGGAAATGGCTTTCTGCACAATATGGTTAGAATAATTGTTGGTACTTTAATTGAGGTAGGGGAAGGAACTAGAAAACCAGAAGATATCGAGAGAGTTCTTAAAGGAAAGATACGGAGTGAAGCAGGGCCAACGGCTCCTGCTCAGGGATTGTTTTTGTTTCAAGTGCATTATGAGTGATAATTAATAATTAAGAATTGAGAATTAAGAGTTAAGAATGAGGTGGAAGAGAATGAATAAAAATTTTCAAGCAATGATAATTACGATTATGGTTTGTGCAGTTTTAGTAATGGCTGGTAATGGTGTGATCAATGCTAAAGATGATTCAAAGAGCGGTATCTCTCCAGATTCTCCGTTTTATTTTTTGGACCGTTTAAGTGAAGATATCACTGTTATGTTTTTATCTTCAGAAAAGAAGGTAGATTTTTATCTTGAACGGTCGTCTGAGAGGTTTCATGAAGCTATAGAGATGTTTAATGCAGATGATTCTGATAGAGCTTTTGAGTTACTTAAAGATGGATTAAACAATATTACAGATGCTATGAAAGCCTGGAAAGTGTGTCATGAAAAAGATATAAATCTTTCGGGTCTAGAAGAAGAGTTGAAAGAAGTTGTAGAAAGTGGAAAAGATCTCTTTTGGCAGATAAAGAAAGACCTTAATTTAAGTAAAATTGCTGAAGTTTCAAAAGAGATTGCTACAATTATTAAAGAACAAGTGAATTTATTGTTAGAATAAAGCATACTAAATAATTTAATATTATAAAAAGCATTATCGAAGATCTGTCAAATGACAGATCTTTTTTTGTTTTTGATTATGCGGAACCCTTTTTTAAAAAGAAAATATAATATAGTGTAAAAAATATTATTAGGAGGTTTTAGTCTAATGCGAAAGATATTAGGATCATCTGTTGCTGTACTCTTATTGTTTTTATTAGTGGTAGGTTGTGGAATCATCCAGCTAGAAAAAACTGCGGATATTTATGGTACAGTAAATTTACCGCCAATTGATACCACTCTTGAACCAATGTTTTTAGAAGATATTTCATTTTGGGATGGTGTAGGTATAACAACAGTTTATTTGGATGGGGAGGAATATACATCTACAACGAGTGATGGTAAGTTTTGTTTTAGAGATCTTTCCCTTGGTGAACATACATTGAAAATTAAAGATTCGATTTATACAAGCGAAGAAATTACAATTAACTTAACGGAGGCAGGTATTTCGGATTTACATATTGATGCAAAATTTGATGCTTGCTTCATAGGTGTTCAAACTGCTGGCCCAGCAGCCTATAGAGCTCAAGGATTCATTATCTCATCATACGAGAATGTTGAGATGAGCTATGCTGGGGTTTATATTGATGGAGAAACAGAAATGGTTGGGTTTGGTGGATATGATGAAAATGAAGATTATCTAGGAGTTGTATTTTTCTTAGATTTGAGTGTAATTGATTTTGTCTTAGGAGATACTTATACTTTGATCATTGATATTTATAATGAAGATGATGAATTGATAGATACAGTTACAAAAGACATCCGATTACCAGAGAATATAATTTTAAAAGATGTAGAGATTAACAATGGCATTCCAACTTTTAGATGGGATGGAGTAGAAGATAGAGAAGAAATAAATGTTTCTTATGAATTAATATTGAAAAAAGGATCTTATGGAGATAGTATTTTCTTAAAAGATCAAACTTCTTATACTATGGATAGTCCATTAAGTAATGGTAATTATTCTTGGCAAATAGCTTGTAGTGTACATGATTTATCTGGACACTTAGTTATGGTAATCGAAACTGAATGGGAAGATTTTACGGTGAATGAACCTCTTATATAGTACTAAGCTTTATGATTCAAAATAATAAGTTGGAATAAATCATCAGTGGCGTAATCCTTTTGCTTGGTGCGGGGATGTTCGCCGCTTTTTTTTCTTAATAAAATGAAGGATTTTGAGGAAATATTATCTAATATAACTTGTAGGTTATGATTGAATACAGAAGTTCATTAAAAGGGTTACATTGGGGATTATAATTAAAAGTAAAGCGCACATATTCAGAACAGAGTTGAAAGGAGTTTAAAGATGATAAAAATTATTCGAAATGGAGAAGTATATGCACCTTTATATTTGGGAAAAAAAGATATCATGTTGGTGGCTGATAAAATCTATAAAATTCTAGATCATATTTCCCCACTACCTGATTGGATGGAAGTTGAGGAGATTGATGCCACTGGGAAGGTTGTAGTCCCTGGGTTTATTGACTGTCATGTTCATATTGTAGGTGGAGGAGGTGAAGGTGGATATCATACTCGAACCCCAGAGATTCAATTAACAGACTTAACTACTGCAGGGATTACTACTGTAATTGGTTGTCTTGGCACAGATGGTACAACCCGTCATTTACCAGGACTTCTTGCAAAAGCTAGAGGATTAGAAGAAGAGGGGATAAGTACTTATATTTACACTGGGTCATATGAGTTTCCTGTTCGTACAATTACAGATAGTGCTCGGGATGATTTGATTCTTATAGATAAAGTAATTGGTGTTGGTGAATTGGCCATCTCTGATCATCGTTCATCTCAACCGCTTTTAGAAGAGCTTAAGCGAATAGTCTCAGAAGCGCGTGTTGGTGGTCTTCTTTCAGGTAAGGCTGGAGTAGTTAATTTTCATCTTGGAGATGGAAAAAGGATGTTTGATGATCTATTGGAGATGGCTCGGATTTCAGAAATTCCTCTAACTCAATTTCTCCCCACTCATATTAATCGAAGTCAGAAACTATTTAACGAAGCTATTAAATTCGGAAAAGCTGGAGGGTACTTGGATTTGACAACAAGTTCTGACCCAAAATGGATGGAAGAAGATGAGATAAGAGCAAGCAAAGGTCTTAAAATGTTATTAGAAGCAGGAGTACCTATTGAGCAAATTACGTTTAGTTCTGATGGTCAGGGAAGTTTACCAATCTTTGATGAGAATGGGTGTTTTAAAGGTTTAGGTATTGGTAAAGTAGATACACTTCATAGGGAATTTAGAGATTCAGTTTTAGAAAAAGGAGTAAAGATAGAAGATGGGCTTAAGGTTATCACTACTAATCCTGCACAGATTTTAAAACTTATGCAAAAAGGCTCATTAGAATCTGGGAAAGATGCGGATATTCTTTTGTTGGATAAAAATAGTTTGGAGATACAGAGTGTGATTGCTAAAGGTAAAATGATGATAAAAGAAAATGAAATTCTTATTAGAGGCACTTTTGAATAATTTGCAGGATTTTGCTAGCTGAATTATCTATAAAAGGATTCTTTTTGTTATTTTATTTAGGAAAAGCTCAATAATATCAACGTTTTAAAGGGTTTTATCAATTGAGAAAGTTGTTTTGTGATGGTTTAATATCTATTCACTATCGAACTCAGGTAATGTCTAAGCCCGCTTGATTGGATAAAAAAACAAGAACATAAAATATTTTTTTACCCCTTTTCCCTATAGTATGAAAATATAGCTTTACTTTTTTTACAAAATATATTATAATATAGAATGAAGAGGTTTGAACTCCCATCTATAGAGGAGGGAGACTTCTCTCTGAAAACCACCTTCTGAAATGTCGTTAAACGTTCTGACTCCCTTTCTAAAGTATTGGAAAACAACTTTAGATCAGATCTATTATATCGTTCCAAATCAAATCAATCTAAAGAAAAACTTGGATTCATTATAAATCTTTGTTTAGAAGTATTAAACATTACTGATAAAAATTCTGGATTAATGTCTAAAGATAGAATAAAAATATTAAGGGATGTACTAAAAATAATTTCCACATTTTATTGTGGTACAGCTCTGTAATTCCATTTGCCTAAAATTTCATCAAATTCACTTCAATCTGCTTAAGATACTGATGTAACCTATCGAAAAAAAGGAAACTGTAAAAGTGTTGGTTATTCACTAAACGTTACAGAAACCTGTTCAAACGAAAATCAAGTTCAACTAATCACAGACTACAAATTAGATGTAAATATTACCAGCGATATAGCAATGATTAAAGAGCGACTTCCCATTGTCTGCAATCATATAGAGTGTAAAGATTTATACGTTATTATGTCACAAAAACATCTAGGCAGATACAAAGGATAGTTTTAAATTTTATTTTTGTTCGAAACCCGAAACAAATTAAATCAGAGAGGAGACATTATATGTTTAAGAAATTGAAAAATTCAATTAGTTTTAAAATTGAATTTCCTGTGTTTTTAATTTTGTGTTTATTGATTTTGGTTATAGGCATATTTGTGTATCGAAATGAGGTAAGTATTCTAGAAAGTAATATTTGGGAAGAGGCTCAATCTTCGATTGAACAGATTAAAGAATTACAAAAAGAAGCAATAGAGATTGAAGAAAATATATTTCAACTTAATAACGATAGTGCAATTGCTATAACAAAATTAATTGCTCGAATGATGAAAAATGATTCAGCATTATTGGAGACAAAAGTTCTAATTGAATTAGTAAAGGAGATAAGTTATATAGATGAGATACATATTGTTGATAAAAATGGAATATTAACTTATAGCTCTGAATCTGAATTTATCGGTTTTGACTTTAATTCCTCTGAACAAACAAAACCTTTTTTAAATGGTATTCATGATTCAAATTTTATTCTGGCACAGAATCCTCAATTTAGAGGTTCTGATGGAGTTTTGTTTCAATATATTGGAGTGAGTCGTTTAGATGAACCAGGAGTTGTGCAGATTGGTATTTCACCTGAATCTGTTGCCAAGATTATTAAAAGAAATAATTTACAAAGTATAGTTGAAAGAACTCATTTTGGTTCAGTAGTTCCGTGGATTTCAGATAAGAATGGAATATTAACTTATCATAAAGATCAAAGTTTTGTGGGAGCAGATCTTAAAAAAGTAGGAACATATGATAGAATTTATAGTCAACAAGAAGGAATATTTGATTATACAAAAGATGGAAGTCGTCGCTTAGTAGCCTTTGTTAAAATAGGTGAAGAATATTTTGGTGTAGCAGGAAATATTGATCAGGCTATTCTTCCAGCAAAGGATAATATAAACTTTTTTAAATTCATTGCTATAATTGGATTAATTGTGACCATAGTTATAATATATTTTGTTGTTTTATTGTTTGTTGGTAAACCGATTTTAAAGTTATGTCAGACAGCAGAGAAGATTGCTGCTGGTGATTTGACACAAAAGATTGAGATTGATTCTAATGATGAAGTTGGAGAATTAGCAAAAAACTTTAACCTTATGGTTCAAAGTTTACGAGAATTAATTGAAAAGGTTACTCAGACATCATCAAAAGTAACTACGAATAGTCAAGAATTGGCTACTATTACAAGGGAAGGTGCTGATACTGCAGAACAGGTTGCTTCTACTATTGAAGGATTGGCTCTAGTTGCATCCAGTCAGGCTGAGGATACTCAGAATGGAGCAGATATCGTTCAGGATATGGCTGAATCTTTTGGTGTAATAATCAAACAAATAGATGATGTATTGAATTCAGTTGCTCAGGCAGATGATTTGAGTAATGAGGGACTAGAAGTAGTTGGTGATCAAATACAGAAGATGGTTAATAATAAAAATGCTGCAATTAAAGTTGGAGAGATCATTAAAGGTTTGGCTAGACAGATTGAAAATGTCGTGAAGATTGTAAGTACAGTTCAAGCGATTTCTAATCAAACTAATCTTTTAGCATTAAACGCAGCTATTGAAGCAGCGAGAGCTGGTGAACATGGTCGGGGATTTTCTGTTGTTGCAGATGAAGTTCGAAATTTAGCTGAAAAGACTGGAGAAGCTACTACTCAAGTTGAACAAATAATTAATCTCATTAAGTCAGATATTGAATTAGCAGTTATTGAAATGGGTAGAGCTGCTGAACTTGTAGGAGTGCAGGAAGAGGCTGTTGAGAATACTAATAATGTTTTCCGTCGAATTGATGATATGGTGAAATTGATTGCACGAAAAGTTGAAGAAATATCTAAGGAGAATCAAAGTAATGTAAAGCAAATAGATGTGATGGTACAAACTATTCAAAACTTAAGTGCCAGTGTTGAAGAATCTGCTGCTAGTACTGAAGAGGCTTCTGCTGCTACAGAAGAACAGACTGCTGCTATTGAGCAAATTTCCATTTCTGCTGATGAGTTAGAAAAATTAGCTAAAGAGCTTCAGAAAGTGGTAGCAAAATTCTAATAAAATAAGGTTCTTTTGAGACTATGCCCTAAATTTTAGGCATAGTCTTTTTTTGAGTGTTCGTGAATAATACTACTTCTGTATATAGCATAAAACTTTGATGACACTATATTTTTGTCTCTTCGCTATACTAATTTGATAAGATTACTAACATCAGCTAACATTAATGGTATGAAATAAGATGATAAAGGATAAAAAATCCTTATTAAGGACACTTTCGAATAATTATTAGATTATACTAGGTAAATTATCCTAAAAAAAGGTATATCCAAAGATGTATAGAATAACTAATAAGTGAGAAAATGTTTAGATTAAAATGGGAGGTATTCATCTATGAGTGATCCACGTATTGTGAAGTTGGCTGATATTTTAGTAAACAACTCAGTGGAAGTAAAAAAGGGAGAAAGAGTTTTAATTACTGCAGGTTTTCTAGCAAGACCTTTGATTGAAGAAGTTGTCAAACAAGTTGCCTTAGCTGGTGCTGAGCCTGTTATCCGGATTAATATGGAATCTGTAGGTTTGACATATCTACAACATGGTGCAGAGGAAATTCTTAAAAGAGAAGATGAAATTTTCTTAAACATGGTAAAAAGTTGTGATGCTTTAATTAGTATTAGTGCTCCAGAGAACACTAAATATATGTCAAATCTCGATCCTCAGCGTTTAACATGGCGTCAGAAAGCGTCTATGCCTGTTTCTGAGTATGTTATGAGTGGAAAAGTACGTTGGGTTGGCTGTAACTTCCCGACTCCAGCATTAGCTCAGGAAGCAGAGATGTCTTTATCTGAATATGAAGATTTTGTTTACGGTGCTACTAATATTGATTGGTCAGTAAATTCCAAATATCAGGATAAGATTAAGGCTGTTTTTGATCTAGGTAAAGAGGTGCGGTTGGTTGGCCCGGGTACTGACTTAACTTTCAGTATTGAAGGTAGACCAGGAATTAAATGTGATGGTCATAATAACATGCCAGATGGCGAAGTATTCTATGCACCAATTGAGAACTCTGCTAATGGTTATATTACATATGATTTTCCAGCTATTAGAATGGGTAAAGAAGTTAATGATATTCGCCTTGAGTTCAAGGATGGTAAAGTTGTAGATGCAACTGCTAGCAAAAATGAAGATTTCTTAATTTCTTGTTTAGATACAGATGAAGGAGCTAGATTTATTGGTGAATTTGGAATCGGTGTAAACTATGGGATTCAAAAGTTCACTAAAGATATTCTCTTTGATGAGAAAATTGGTGGTACAATTCATCTTGCATTGGGTCGTGCATATCCTGAGTCTGGCGGAACTAATGTTTCTGCAATACATTGGGATATGATTAAAGACCTTCGAAAAGATGGTAAGATTATTTTAGATGGTAAAGTAGTTGCTGAGAACGGTAAGTTTTTGATTGATTAATATCAATGATGTGATATATGATTTTATGAGCAAGTAACCTTCAAGTAGGTTACTTGCTTTTTTTAAAATTTGAGGTCTGGGCTATATAACCTATATCTATTTTATCTTTGTTCAATTCAATGGAGATGGCATGACAAATAGTTTGGTAATATTTCTTCCGACCAAGGACGATGCTTATGCTAAAAGCAATGTAGAAGTTAAAATATTCTTCACTGTCAATCTTTAATACTATCCACCATTCAGGTTTATAGGTTAATGGGTTTTTACCTATGCCGACATTTTGGAGAATGTTATGGACATTGTCTTTTGGTTCCAGAACTACAATAGTGCCAGTTATTTGTAGGGAGAATTGAAAAATTGATTCTTCAGGATATAAGTTCTTATAGAGTGAAGAAAATTTTGTTTCGATTTCATTCCATAAATGCTTTCTAATTTCTTTTGATGAGCGCAAATGAGCTAGGTCATCAAGAGTATTTATTACTTTCAATGTAATCACCTCTTAAAATAAAAAACCCCAATCCCTTGAAGATGAACTGCCCCCTGTCAAGTAGACAGTGGAAATAATAAAACTTTTTATATAGCGTCAATCAACAGATTGGCGCTATATTTATGCAACTAACGTAGATAGATAATGACGATACTCCAATGGAGTCATACATTTTAAGCGCTT
>DAOVRZ010000123.1:0-16089 GCA_030627905.1 Halanaerobiales bacterium | reverse complement strand
AGCAGGAGCCATACCTTTAATTTGACCACTACTTCTTGCACCATCACCTAATACAGAACCAGCAACATGAGTACCATGTCCGTGAGTATCACTAGCATCATTAGTCCGACCTAAAGCGTAGATAGCATCAATACGACCCTGAAAGTCTAAATGCATAGTACTGTTGTTAACACCAGTATCAAGACCGGTATCACAAACACCAACTACCTGACCAGAACCATCATAACCTAATGTCCAGATGTCATCTACATCCATATAACCTTTAGCTACATCATTGAACAATTCGAATTGAACTACTGGTTCAATATGCTTAACTGAATTTAAGTTAGCAAATTTTTCTAATTGATTGCTGTTCATTTTAACAGCTACCTTACCTTTACCATGAGCCAGTTTTTTACCGTGAGCATTGATGATCTCGTTATCAAGAACAGAAGTATCATCACCAAATGTACTGATTCTAACTACAATTTCACCTTGAGCTTTCACGTTTCCAAATTCATCTTTCAAAGATGGATTTACTTTGTAAGCTGGTTGATAAATCATTACTTCCTCTACACATGAAAGTCCAGCCACTTTTTCAGCCATTTTCGGATTCATTGTTACTAGAAAAGCGAATTTTGGGATAAATTCAACTAGCGTAGCACCTATCAATTCTACACTATTCTTCATAGATTGCTCGATTGGACCTGAGAAAACGATCACGTATGGGCCAACTTCACCATTGCGATAAGCTTGTTTAGTCAAGCCGTATGGTAAATTACCATTTGTCATACCTTTTAAATGAACCTCTGCAGCCTTAACCTTTGTTTTAGGTGCTGCAAATAATGTTATTGGGAACAACATAAACACCAACATCGTCATTGTTAAGAACAACCCAACATAAGTATTAAACTTTCTACTCATCTCTAAAATTCCTCCTTTGTTTTTCCTCTACTAAGTTTTGATAAAACTTACCTTAACTTCTCGACTATGACCTCCTCTACTAATTTCATACCTCCTTTCCAATATCCATTATTATTGGATTATTGTTTAGTATATATTATATTCTACCTTTAATCTTAAATTCCTTCTTTAAGTTCTTTTTATTTCCTTTTGTAGCAAAAAAAATATTCGTTTCTTTTTTTACTAAAATATTTTAGCTTAAATAAAAAAAAGTATTGGCATATCGCCAACACCTTTTTTTATAAATTATTGAATTACTGGATAAGTAGCTGTCAAAGTATAATATATTTTTTTACGGGAAGTTGTAGTTACAGTAATTTTATAGTTACCAGTTACAGTCGCATTATAAGTGATTGAAGATGTTCCAGTAGCTACATTTGTTCCAGCTGGATTATAAAGTTTGATTGTGCAAGAACTAGTATTCATAGACAAATCAATAGTACCTGTACCAGTTACGTTAATAGTAAACTCATCTAATTGACCTGATCTTACATTATCACTAAAAGTATCAGTTGTATTAACTATTGATACAGGATTATCAACAGTTACAGTAATTGTGTTGGAAGAACCAACATTACCATTAGCATCAAAAGCTTTTGCTTGGATTGAATGGCTACCATTGCTAACAGTAGTTGTATCCCAGCTAGCACTGTATGGGCTAGTAGTATCTGTAGCTACTTTAGCACCATCTACATAGAACTCAACTCTGTTTACAGTTTCATTATCACTTGCTGTTGCACTTAAAGTAATAGTATCAATTACAGTTGCGCCATTAGATGGAGCAGTAAGGCTACAAGTTGGAGGAGTAATATCTCCACTTGAAGTACCAAAGTCTGCAGATACGAATACTGCAAATGGCTGTGGTCCGTTAGGTACGTTATAAGCAATAACTTCAACAGTATAGTTACCTAATTCTGGATTACTAATCCAAACATTCTCTACGTTGTTTAAACGATCGTATGCTGTATTATATGGACTTGTAAAATCATTACCATAATATACAGTACCAGATGGGGAAGTAACTTTAACATCTAAGTCATTAACAAGAGCTTTAGAAGCAGTAGTTGAACCTGGATAGTCAGTCCAAACTAAAGTTACTCTTAATGGAGTATTGCCAGATTGAATAGTATAATTAAAGTTTTGAGATTGACCAGTATTTAAGCTATAGTTTTCATCTTCATATTGATACTCTTTGGAAACTAAAGAATCAATTAAACTTACACGACCCCAACCTTGATCACGACTTGGTACGCCAAAGCCCATGTCAGTTGCACCATTGATAATAGCAGCTTTCATCATTGCTGGTGATGGAGTATGATTCCATTCAGTTTGCATAAACTCACGTGCAGTTGCTACTGCACCAGCAGTTAATGGAGTAGCCATAGAAGTACCACCCATATATGCATAGTAAGTGTCATAATTAGCCCAGAAGGAAGTATCTGCAGCTAAAGTAGATCTTGTTGAAAGAATAAAGGTACCTGGAGCTACGATATCAGGCTTAATTCGACCATCTTCAGTCCAACCGCGGCTGGAGAATATAGCAATTTCATTTGGATTATCGGAAATTGAATGTAGAGAAGGACGATAATTTTCAGATGCACCAACAGTGATACAGTTCTTTGCGGTACCTGGTGTACCAATAGAATCATAAAGAATTTGAGTCCAAGTATCATCTGTTCCATCATTACCTGCTGCAAAGAGAACTATCATATCATTATTCCAAACATATTCGTCAAGATTTTGTGCATCAACATCATAATCATTTACAGACGCACCCCAGGAATTTGTATGGATTCTAGCACCAGCATTCCATGATTCAGCAAACAGAGTATTTAAATCATTTGGTAATCCACCTAAACCACCTCGACTATCCAATACGGATTGGAATACTAGGTGAGCTGCAGGAGCCATACCTTTGATTTGACCATTACTTCTTGCACCATCACCTAATACTGAACCAGCAACATGAGTACCATGACCATGTGGGTCATCAGCTGTACTACGTCCTAAAGCATAGATTGCATCAATTCTACCTTGGAAGTCTAAGTGCATGCCACTATTGTTAACACCAGTATCAAGACCAGTATCACAAACACCAACTACCTGACCAGAACCCTCATAACCTAAGTTCCACAAATCATCTACATCCATGTAACCTTTAGCAACATCGTTGAACAATTTGTACTCTTTATGTATTTCTATATACTTAACAGAATTTAAATTAGCAAATTTCTCTAATTGATTACTGTGCATTGTAACAACTACTTTACCTTTACCATTAGCTACTTTTTTACCATGAGCATTGATGATTTCGTTATCAAGAACGGTAGTATCATCACCAAATGTCATGATTCTAACTGTAACTTCGCCATCATTTTTAATGTTACCAAATTCATCCTTTAAAGAAGGATTTACTTTATATGCTGGTTGATAAATCATTACATCTTCTACAAAAGAAAGTGCTTCTACATTTTTAGCTTCTTCTGGAGTCATTAAAGCTAAAAATGAAAATTCAGGAATATACTCTACTAAGTTTGCTCCCTCTTGATACATACCTGATTTCATTTCTGGATCAATTGGACCATTACAAATGATTATATATGGACCTTCTACACCAGACTGATAAGCTTTCTTTATAAGACCATAAGGTAATTTGTTATCTTTAGCAAAACCTTTTAAACGAAGATCATTACTTGCAAGTGATGTTATTGAAAACAACATAAATGCCATTGATAAAACTAACAATAAACCTAAATTACGTCTAAACTTTCTACTCATCTTGAAACTCCTCCTCTTTTTTAACAATATTAAAAATCCTCTTCTACACCTAACTTCTACTTCCCTAATTTTCTCTACCCCCTCCTTCCAATACATATTCATTTTGGAGTTTTGTTATGATAGTTATATATTCTACCTTTATTCCTTAGTTCCTTCCTTGAATTCTTTTTTTTTCCTTTGCTAACACTAAAAATTTTTCGTTTCTTTTTTTATTTTAAACAATATTTTTATTATTATTTAATTTTTTCTACAATTGATGACTTGTTAGCAATAAAAAAGAAGTGTTGGCATATTGCCAACACTTCTTTTTTTCTTTTTTATTAATTATTGATTATTGAATTACTGGATAAGTAGCTGTCAAAGTATAATATACTCTTTGACGTGAAGTTGTAGTTACAATAATCTTATAGTTACCTGTAACAGTAGCATTATAAGTGATTGAAGATGTTCCAGTAGCTACATTTGTTCCAGCTGGATTATAAAGTTTGATTGTGCAAGAACTAGTATTCATAGACAAATCAATAGTACCTGTACCAGTTACATTAATAGTAAACTCATCTAATTGACCTGATCTTACATTATCACTAAAAGTATCAGTTGTATTAACTATTGATACAGGATTATCAACAATTACTAATCCAAACATTCTCTACATTGTTTAAACGATCGTATGCTGTATTATATGGACCTTCTACACCAAACTGATAAGCTTTCTTTGTAAGACCATAAGGTAATTTGTTATCTTTAGCAAAACCTTTTAAATAAACTTCACTTGTAGCAAATGCTGATACTGAGAACAACATAAATGCCAATACTGCCAATGTCAAAACTAATCCAACATTACGTCTAAACTTTCTACTCATCTCATAAACAAAAAAGAAGTGTTGGCTCTATTGCCAACACTTCTTTTTTTAACACAAATCCTATTAAAAATCAGCGGATAAGAATAAAGCAAATGGTTGAGGACCTTGTGGTACGTTATAACCAATAATTTCAACAGTGTAAATACCAGTTTCTGGAGTATCGATCCAAACATTCTCAACGTTATTCAAACGATCATATGCACTATTAAATGGAGTTATGAAATCATTACCATAATATACAGTGCCAGATGGTGAAGTTATCTTAAGATCCAAGTCATTAACCAAAGCTACTGAAGCAGTGGTGGAACCTGGGTAGTCAGACCAAACTAAAGATACTCTTAATGGAGTATTTTGAGATGCAACTGTATAAGTGAACGATTGAGTTTGACCAGTGTTCAAGCTATAAGTTTCATCTTCATAATTATATTCTTTAGAAGCTAAAGAGTCAATCAAGCTTACACGACCCCAACCTTGATCATTACTTGGTACACCAAAGCCCATGTCAGTTGCACCATTGATAATAGCAGCTTTCATCATCGCTGGAGATGGAGTATGATTCCATTCAGTTTGCATATATTCACGAGCAACTGCTACTGCACCAGCAGTTAATGGAGTAGACATTGAAGTACCACCCATGTATGCATAATAATCATTGTAAGGCTCCCAGTAATTTTCGACTGGAGCTAAAGATGACTTAGTTGAAAGAATGAAAGTACCTGGAGCTACGACATCAGGCTTAATACGGCCATCAGCTGTAGTACCACGGCTAGAGAATGCCACTATTTCATCAATATTATCACTAATATGACCGATAACTGTTACCCACATGTCAGGACGATAGTTCTCACTAGCACCTACAGTAATACAGTTCTTAGCAGAAGCTGGAGAACCAATTGTGTTGTAAATTGGATAATTCCAGTCAGCATCTGCACCCTCATTACCTGCTGCAACGAGAATGATCATATCATTGTTCCATACATAGTCATCAAGATTAGCGGAATCTGTAGTATAAGCACCATTTAAAGCAGCGCCCCAAGAATTTGTATGAATTCTTGCACCAGCGTCCCATGATTGACTAAAGAGAGTATGTAAATCAGTTGGAAGACCACCTAAGCCCCCACGCTTGTCCAATACGGATTGAAATACTACGTGTGCTGCAGGAGCCATGCCTCTAATTTGACCATTACTTCTTGCACCATCACCTAAAACTGAACCTGCAACATGAGTACCATGCCCATCTGGGTCATCAGCAAGTGCTTTTGGTCTAGTGCGGCCTAAAGCAATAAGAGCATCAATACGACCTTGGAAGTCTAAGTGCATAGTGCTATCATTTTTACCAGAATCTAAACCAGTATCAGCGATACCTACTACCTGACCAGTTCCTTCATAACCTAAATTCCAAATATCATCTACGTCCATGATTCCGTCAGCAACATCATTAAATAGAACAAAATCTACTTTTCTTTCAATAAACTTAACTTCATTCATATTAGCAAAAGTTGCTAATTGATTGCTATGCATTTTTACAACTGCATGACCTTTAGCTTGACCTAATTTTTTACCATGAGCATTAGCAATCGCATTGTCTAATACAGTTACATCTTCATCAAAAGTAAGGATATTAACTGTTACTTCATCATAAGCTTTGATGTTACCAAACATATCTTTTAAAGATGGATCAACTTTATAAGCAGGTTGATAAATCATTACACCTTCTACAAATGAAAGTGCTTCCACATTTGTAGCTTCTTCTGGAGTCATTAAAGCTAAAAATGAAAATTCAGGAATATATTCTACTAAATTTGCACCTTCATCAATCATTAGGTTCTTCATTTCTGGATCAATTGGACCATCACAAACGATTACGTAAGGGCCTTCCTCATTAGGCTGATAATCTTTCTTTGTAAGACCATAAGGTAATTTATCTGTTTTACCTTTTAAATGAACTTCTTTTGCAGCAAATGCTGTTACTGATAACAACATGAAAGCCAACACTGCCAATGTTAAAACCAATCCAACATTCCGTCTAAACTTTCTACTCATCTCTTAACTCCTCCTTTTTTTCTCCTCCAAATTTTCCTCTCAAAAGACTACTTCACATACACAACTACTCATTTTCCATTATCCTCATTTTTTACCCCCTTAATCCCCTCCTTCTAAATGTATTATACTTGTAACGTTTATGTATTTATATATTCTACCCAAAATCTTTTTATCCTTCTTTTATTTCATGTTTTTTATTTTGATGGTAAAAAAGCATATATATACTGTGCTCGGAAAAGATCAAACAAAAAAAGGTGTTAGCAATACCGCTTACACCTTTTTTCACTAAATCTTTATACTATTTTCTTTCCTCAACTTTAGCTTCATCCCAAAATTTATCCAACTCCTGTAAAGTTAGATCCTCCATTCTATGACCAGTAGCCATTACTTTTTTCTCTATTTCCCGAAATCGTCTTCGAAATTTATTATTTGTTCCTCGCAAGGCCAGCTCACCATTAGAACCAGTAAACCGAGTAACATTTACCACAGCAAAAAGCAAATCACCAATCTCTTCTTGAATAGCATTTTGCTCATTTTCTTTTAAAGCAATGAGCAGTTCTTCTAATTCCTCTTTTATCTTAGTTAATGGTCCTTGAATATCATCCCAGTCAAACCCAACTTTAGCTGCTTTAGCTTGCAATTTCTGAGCTTCCATCAAAGCAGGTTGGTGCTTGTTAACCTGATCTAAAAGTGAACTCGTTTCAGTTATAATACCAGCCTCTTTCTTCTCTTGTGTTTTAATCTTCTCCCAATTTACCAACACTTGATCTGCATTTTCAACATTAATATCACTAAAGACGTGGGGATGGCGGCGAACTAACTTATCACTAATACCTTTTGCTACATCTTCCATGCTAAAATGATCTTCTTCTTCAGCAATCTGAGCATGAAAAACTACCTGTAACAAAAGATCCCCTAATTCTTCTTTAATTCCTACAAGATTTTCTTTTTCTAATTGTTCCAAAACTTCATATGTTTCCTCCAGTAAAAATGGCTTCAAACTAGCATGGGTTTGTTTTCGATCCCAAGGACAACCTTCTGGTTTCCTTAAACGGTTCATAATCTTAAGAAGTCGTGAAATTTGATATAACTGGTTCTGTTCTTTCTCACTCAACTCATTCCAAAATTCCTCTTTAACTCTTTTTTCCATCTCTAATACTCCTTCCTTTACTGACAAACTCTATGACTTAAGTAATCTCATCCACTTCAATGGGCTGATCAAACGCCTCATCCCTGGTATTAAACTCAAATCTTCTTCTTTTATGACCCCGATCAAAAGAAGCAAAATAAAAAAGGCTATCATTCCAATAAATACAGAAATACTCATTGCCAAAAGATCAACTCCATAAGTTAAAAAAGATTTAAATATAATATACAGTCCGTGATAACTATAGAAAACAATAACTCCCATTATTCCTGCAGCAAAAGCTGGTCCTAATAACATTTCCTTAAGCTTGATTGGGAAATGTACCGCTTTCCGTAAAGAAATTAAATTTAAAATTGCTGCTGTACCAAAGCCCATAACTGTACCAAATGCTGCTCCTTTAATTCCAAACTGAGGTATAGCAGTTAAAGTATAATTGATAAATGCATTCACAATGGCACCTATTAATAAATTTCTTGCTGGTATTTTAACTTTCCCTACACCCTGTAAGATTCCTGACGAACTCTGCTGTAGAGCAATAAAGATAATTCCCCATGCCAATACACGCAAAGGTACTGCAGCTGTTGGAACATCAAAGATGATGCTGCACAAAGGTTCAGCTAAAATAAAAAGGCCCACTGCCGAAGGCAAACCAACCATTAAAGCATACCGTAAAGCTATGCTTGTCCGATGTTTAATAATCTCTGTTTGCCCTAGGGTAAAAGCAGTAGATATCGACGGAATTAAACTAATTTGCAAAGAAGTTGTGATTATCCCTGGAAAATGCACCAAAACTAAAGCCACTCCTGTAAGCTCTCCATATAATGCCGTCGCCTCTTGCACAGTAAAACCAATAACCTGAAGTCTTTGCGGAACAAAGATCAAATCAACCATACTCATCAATGGTACAACAAGTGCTCCAAAAGTTACAGGAATCGCATATGAAGCAATACGTTTCACTACCTCTAATACTGGTTCATTTGTCGAACTTCCTTGTTTTAGGTCTATTGCATAAGCAAGTGTACGCTCTTTCTTATCCTTAAAATAAATCCAAATCAAAACCAGATACCCTACAATTGCTCCCGTAGTTGCACTAAAAGTTGCACCAGCAGCAGAAATTTCTATCCCATAAGGCAATAGAACATAAGCTAGTCCAAGCATTATAATCATTCTCGTAACCTGTTCTAATACCTGTGAATATGCAGTAGGTACCATATTCTGCATTCCCTGAAAGAAGCCACGATATGACGCCATTATCGAAACAACAAAAATCGCTGGCGATATAGCAACCACCGTGTAATACCCTCTGGGATCAAGACCAAATATATCTACAAAAAGTCTAGCTCCTATAAAAAGAGCAATTGAGAAAAGTCCCCCAATCAACATACTTAATCTACGAGCTATTCTAAATGTTCTATAGGCATCCTGCCACTGACCCAAAGCGATTTTTTCTGAAACCAGTTTTGCTAAAGCTACAGGTATTCCTGAAATAGAAATAACCAATAAAATAGTATAAATAGGATATGCCATCTGATATAATCCGACCCCTTCAGCACCAATCAATCTGGTAAGAGGAATTCGATAAATCAATCCAATAAATCTAGAAATAATACCCGCCACAGTTAAAACCGCAGCTCCTTTTACAAAATTTGTTTTTGCTTTTTCATTCATTATGCCTCCACTCCCACACTTACAATAGAATTATAACTATTATTCACTTCGACCTTCTCCTTTATTATCCTTCTAAAAGTCGAAATAATAACAAGTTATTATTTCTTAAGTTTAACGACTCCAGAAGAGGATTAAGCCCCTACCTATAAAGGAGGAGGACTTCCCCTTCTGAAATGTCGTTAAATAAGAAAATCGAGCCCATCTGGACTCGATATCAGTTTTTATGATAATATTTTACCTATCAATTCATTAGCTTTCCATCTGTTTTGCCAAAAAGCCTGCCGCTGTATTTGCTAGCTTAATTTCTAACTCTCCCATTTGAGTATCTAAATTCTTTGAACTAAGTACTACTAGACCAACTACTTGACCATCAGAAGTCATAATTGGAGACAGCACTGAAGAAGCAAATTTACAATTTTCCGTTTCGTTTTTACATTCTTCACAAAATACATGTGCTCCTGTCTCATCAATAATAGTAGTCTCTTTAGACTCCAACACAGTTTGAGCCTTTTCACTAATCGGTTTTTCTAAATATTCTTTTCGTGAGGTGCCAGCAACAGCAACTACAACGTCTTTATCTAGAACACAAGCTACATGATCGGTCACTTCTGCAAGGGAATCTGCATACTCCTGAGCAAACTGTGCGAGTTCACCAATTGGAGCATATTTTTTTAAGATTACTTCCCCTTCACGATCTACAAAAATCTCTAATGGTTCACCTTCACGTATTCGCATTGTACGTCGAATCTCTTTAGGGATAACAACTCTTCCAAGATCATCAATTCTTCTTACAATACCAGTCGCTTTCATAACGTTTCTGGCAGCAAGTTCACCTAAGTCAGGCTACATTGACAACCAGGCTTCACCTCCTTTAGATTTTGAATGCTGCTTCTACTGTTAGTATATAACATTGTAGCTAATTTTATTCTGATCCAACCATCTGAAAGGTGAAAAGATAATCTTTCTCCATCTACTGTAAAACTAGTTTATCCTCTAATCTTGTAAACTATTCTCATGATCTTTTTTATCACCCAGCAAAAAAGTAATAATTTTATTCAATAATTTCATCAGTCGATCATCACTCAGATCTGCTTTTCGAACGATAATAGAAGGTTTCTCTGCATTACGTACTTTTATCTGGTGTCGAAATCTTCTTACTAATTCCATAATTCGTTCAGGATCTAATTTATCACTATTACGAAATTGAATAGTAACCTGTTCATTTTTAGATTTAATCTCCTCGATATTTAATTTTTGAGCAAGAAATTTCAACCCAGAAATTTGAACTAAATTATCTACAGCTTGAGGTAAATCTCCAAACCGATCAATCAACTCATCAATTAATTCTTCCATGTCATCTATATTTTTAATATCAGCAATTTTCTTATAAATCTCAATCTTCTGTCTTGAATCAGGAATATATTCTTCTGGAATATATGCATCTAGTTTTATCTCTATAGAAGGTAAATGACTATCCTCCAATACTTTTCCTTGAAGTTGACGAATCGACTCATCTAATAGCTTGCAATATAATGAAAATCCAATCGAAGCAATATGACCATGCTGTTCAGCACCCAAAAGATTCCCTGCTCCCCTAATCTCTAAATCCCGCATAGCAATTTTAAAACCAGATCCTAAGTTGGTAAATTCTTTAATTGCACGTAAGCGTTTCTCAGCAATCTCAGAAAGCATCTTACCCCGGCGATATAAAAGATAAGCATAAGCAACTCGATTAGATCGACCTACACGCCCCCTAAGTTGATATAATTGAGAAAGCCCCATTCGATCCGCATCATTGATAATAATCGTATTTACATTAGGAATGTCCAATCCTGTTTCAATAATTGTTGTACAAACTAATACATTATATTCTCCATTCAAAAAACCCACCATCAACTCTTCCAAACGGTGTTCATTCATTTGACCATGACCCACTGCAATTCTTGCATCAGGTACTAAACGTTTTATCTTTGAAGCAATTTCATCTATATCAGCCACACGATTATGAACAAAATAAACTTGACCATTTCGATTTAACTCTCTCGTAACAGCATCCCTAATCAACTCTTCGTTATATTCACGCACATATGTTCTTATAGGATAACGATCCTCCGGCGGTGTCTCAATAACACTCATATCACGCACACCAACCAACGCCATGTGTAATGTTCTGGGAATCGGTGTTGCTGTAAGAGTAAGTACATCAACATTTTTCTTTAATTCTTTCAGGCGTTCTTTATGAGTTACACCAAAACGTTGCTCTTCATCTACAATAACAAGACCTAAGTCATGAAAAACAATATCACGAGAAAGAAGTCGGTGAGTACCAATAATTACATCCACTCCACCTAGAGCTAATAACTCCATAATTCTTTTTTGCTCTTTTGGAGAACGAAAACGACTAATCATCTCTACATTAACAGGAAAATCTTCAAACCTTTCCTTAAAAGTAGTATAATGTTGTTGTGCTAAAATAGTCGTAGGCACCAAAATAGCTACTTGTTTTCCATCCTGTACAGCTTTAAAAGCAGCTCGAATTGCAACTTCCGTTTTACCATAGCCTACATCTCCACAAAGTAGCCGATCCATAGGCTGTAAATCTTCCATATCTTTCTTAACCTCTACAATACTCCGGTATTGATCAGGAGTCTCTTCAAAAGGAAACGCGTCTTCAAACTCTTTCTGCCAAGGGGTATCGTAAGAAAAAGAATAGCCTTTAATCAATTCTCTTTCAGCATATAGTTTTAATAGATCTACTGCAATCTCCTGAACTGATTCTTTAATTTTCTTTTTAATTCGATTCCATTCATTGCCGCCTAATTTATTTAATTTTGGTGGTTGATTCTCAGCACCAACATACTTTTGAATTAGATTAACCTGATGAGTAGGGACATATAGCTTATCTTCACCAAAATATTTTATGACAAGATAATCTTGATGATTATTTTGAATCTCCAAAGTTTTTACTCCAAGATACTTACCTACACCATGATTCTCATGGACCACATAATCACCAATCTCTAATTCTTCAAAAGATTTAATTCGAATTCCTTCATTGAATTCCTTAATCTTTCGTTTCTTCTTCTTCTGGCGACCAAAAATCTCCATCTCTGTATAAAGAACAAAATTTAATTCCTCAAAAACAAATCCTTTTATTAACTCTCCTTTGGTAATAAATACTTTACCCCTTTTCAATTCGCCCTTTATTTCCGGTATATAAACCGCAGGAATATCTTCTTCCTGCATATATTCTTCCAACCGTTTACATTTGCTTTCATTACTTAAAGTTAGCAAAACACTGTATCTACCTTCCAATCGTTCCTTGAGAGCTTGAATAAGTAAATCAATCTTACCATGAAAGGATTCAATATCTTTAGCATTAAATTCAATTTCTAAATCTGGATTCATCCACTCAAGTGAATATGAACGATAATCGATCATCAACAAGGATGTATCATGAATTTCCCAAAGTATTCTTGAAAATTCAGTAAACAATTGAGTATAAGAAGGTAAAATAATTCCTTGTTCCATCAAGGAAACCTCTGTTTCTTGAATCTCCTTCATGTAATGCTCTGCCCTGCTTTGAGTGCGTTCAGGGCTATCAATTACAACCATCTTTGAATGAAAAAATTCTAAAATGGTACCCATTTCCGTATTTAGATAAGGAAGGTACTGGTCAATTCCTTCAAACCGAATTCCTTCAGATAGACGTTCTGCATCTTCGTTAATTTTTCTTTTCAAAGAAATATATTCTTCATTTTTTTCTGCTTTGCGTAAAGATTTTAGCAAATCATCTGCATCTTTACGAATCTCTTTTGCAGCTTTTTGACCAATCTTTTGGTCAAAAATAATTTCATCAGCTGGAACAATTACTACCCGCTCTAAATCTCGAATAGAACGCTGAGTAACTAAGTCAAATTCTTTCAGTGAATCTATTTCTTCACCAAAAAGGTCAATCCGAATAGGATGAATCCTGGTCATCGGAAAAATATCAATAATTCCACCACGAATGCTAAACTGTCCTTTAGCATCTACCATACCCACACGCTCATAACCCATCCGAACGAGCGTATTCGTTATCTGATTTAAATCCACCTCAGAACCCCAACTTAATTCAAATGAACATTCCTTAAAATATTGCAAGGAAATCCCTTGTCTTAGCAAAGCCTGAGCAGTAGTAACTACAATTTTCTTTTCTGAATTAAATAGTATATCTTCTAATACCTGTAGACGCTGGATTTTCAAACTGAGGTCATTAACTAATCTTTCGTGAGGTAATATTTCTAATTCTGGAAACAAAAGTACTTTCCCTTCATTAAGATAGCGTATCAAATTCTCATAAATAGCTATTGCTTCCTGAATGTCGTGAGTAATAATTAACAGATGTTGATCGCTTTGTTCAAACAAATTTGATATAAAAAAGTGTCGTTGTGAATCAGCCAACCCAGAAATATAAACCTTCTTTCCAGATAATAAAGTATCTCTTATATTTTGATAATTTTTACTTTGATGCAAAATCTTTGTTAATCCATTCACAATATTCGTCCTTTCTTAACACGAAAAGGCCTTATCCAATAATAACGGATCTAAGGCCTGAATCGTCTTTATGCTTTTTTTACATCAATGCATTCGAGGTGGGTCATAGTCAGAGTAAAGTCTAGTCTTATGATTAGGTTCCAAATTATCTCCCAAAAGATTATTCAATTCATGGTAACAATTATCACAGACACTTCCAACATATAAAATATCCCCAGACTTATTCCACTTAATTATATCCTTTTTCTCTTCTTCCGTCAAGATATCAAAACCCAGCTTTTTTTCATCCATTTTATTTACACTAAGTTCATCTATAAAATCACCACAATTGTGACAATAATATAAAAGTTTCATCTTTTCTCCTCCTTTGGTTGAATAATAAAGCTATTTCCCAAATAGTGTATTAAAATAGCCCCCACCAGTCCATACGCTATATTTCCCATGAATTTGCCAAGTAAAATTGTCACCAAACCAAAGCCAGTATGCCAGATCAAACTGAGTAAACCTGCACTAATTCCAAGCCTCGAAGTTTTTAAATCATAAATCCCTTCAATCAAACCAAAGATCACATGAACAGGTAAAATAGCTGTCCTCAAATAAACTGCCAAACCTGTTTTTAGTGTTTCCTCTAAAATCGGGGTGACAAAAATAATGGTTCCCTCACCAAATTTCATCACTAGAAACCTATTTAAAAAATATGCAATAAATGCTGCAAGCAGTGCTGCTAAGAGATACATCCTCATTCCTCTCTTTCTCGTTCACTATATTGTTTATCGAACGAAGAGATTTTATACACTTTAAAATTTGTTCTCCCTTTGAAGGAGAACAAATAAAAACCTACCTCATAATATAATGTACCCTATAGAGTGGACAGTTTAAAAAAAGTCTACCCTTTAGGGTATTTTTATGTATAATTAAATATAAGAGAATTGGGGGAATGACAAATGAGTAAAAAGATATTTACTAAAGAAGAAATAGATATTTTATCACAGAACAAGTATGTGAAAAATGTTAGTAATAAGGCAATTACTTATATTGATGAATTCAAAAATATTTTTATTGCTGAGAACGAAAAAGGAAAGTTTCCTAGAGAAATATTTGAAGATTACGAGTTTGATATAGACATCATAGGAATTGAAAGAGTCAGATCATCAGGTAAGAGGTGGAGATCTGCCTACAGGGGTAAGGGCGTGCTTGGTTTAGAGGATACCAGAAAGAATAATTCAGGAAGACCAACCTCTAAGGAGCTTTCCTTAGAGGAGAAATACACACGACTTCAAGCACAAAATAATTTACTAAAAGCCGAGAATGAACTTCTAAAAAAGCTGGATATGATGGAAAGGATGATGATAAGAAGGAAATAAAATTACTACCTAAAAACAAATTCATAATTATTAAAGCTATAATTGAAAAATATAAATTAAAGAATATGCTCAGTTATCTTTGCAAGGTAGCTGGTGTATCACGTTCGGGATATTATAATTTTTTCTCACTATCATCTCAGGAATCAAGGAAGCAGCGTGAGTTGTTAGATGAAGAAGTTAAAAAGATAATTTTAGAAGCATATAATTTTAAAAGACGCAAGAAAGGTGCTCGTCAAATTAAAATGACATTAGAAGGGCATTTCGGTATTGTATATAATTTGAAGCGTATACGAAGAATAATGAAAAAATATGAAATCATATGTCCCATCAGAAAAGCTAATCCATACAGAAGGATGGCTAAAGCTACTCGTGAGCATAGAGTTGTAGCTAATAAGTTAAATAGAAAATTCAAACAAAATATTCCTGAAAAAGTATTACTTACTGATATTACTTACTTATTCTATGGTAAGGGCAAGAAAGCCTATCTATCTACAATTAAGGATGGATCCACAAATGAAATACTTGCATATAAAGTATCCAGTAGCTTGTCTTTAGACATCGCCATTGATACAATACTTAAGTTAATGAATAATAACATTAAGCTTCACTCAGAAGCATTTATCCACTCTGATCAAGGTTTTCACTATACAAGTCCTAAATTCCAAGCATTATTGAAAAAAAATGAATTAGGACAGTCCATGTCAAGGCGAGGAAACTGCTGGGATAATGCACCTCAAGAATCCTTTTT
>DAOVRZ010000071.1:0-30688 GCA_030627905.1 Halanaerobiales bacterium | reverse complement strand
GGTAAAATCCCCTACTGAAGCCCCGATGTTCAGCTTTAGCTGGACGAGTTCACTGTGCAATTCTGATCATCTTGCCATCAGGTATAAGAATCTCACTGCCAGGTTGAATAGTTAGAACAACTCCCGCTGGAACAGTTATATCACCTCTCAAAATCATCTTACCTTCCCATACTTCATCCAATCGCAATTCTCCATCATAAGTATTGGTCACCACTACTTTTAATGATCTCGAAGCATTTCCTCCATCTGCATGTGAAACTTCTAATAAAGAAGTATTTTTCACTGTTCCATCTCCGATTTCGATATCTCGACCTTTATATACAGAACGTTCTTCACCAATCCCAATCACTGGTGATGCATTTACTCTGATTTTTTGAGAAATTTCTACTGAAGGATTCCCAACTTTATCTTGCATATAGAGAAGTAACTCATAATTTCCATAAACAGTTTGATTAAACCCAATCAAATCTTCTCCAACTGTTTCGATAGTTTTAGAGTTATAACCTTTTGCAGTAATAAACTGTACCAGCCTCAGTAGTTGTCCAGTACACATTTATTTCTTCTCCATTTGTTACTATCTCCTGATTTTGCTCACTAAAACTAGCATTCGGTGAAATTGTATCGACCATAAATCCTGATGAGCTAAAGCGGCTCTTCGCTATATTGTGTGTGTAGTTCTATGGGGTTTATTTACATTTTTAGGAACGTTAAATCATAAAATAAGGCATAGAAAAAGATAAAATTCTTTAAAAAACGAGATATACTGGATTGAATTTACTTTTCATTAAAGTATTTTTCTAGTATAATAGTAGTCAACAAAGACACTTCCTTTCTTTGGATAGATATTGGATAACTCTATTATACCAAAAAAGGAGTGTCTTTGTTATTTTATTGGGAAAAACTCAATAATATCAACATTTTATAGGGATTTATCAACTGCGAAAGTTGAATTAATTATCGTATTTATCCAAACTTTTCTCCCGATACTCTCCCTTTTCCTCTGAAGTTAACTTCTTATAATCATAAATTGCCTGTTCCCAATCTCCATAAACTGGATTTGGTAAAACAATAAAGTGCCGCCTAAACTCTTCTTTTAGCTCTTCAACTTTTTCTTTACGTGTATTCTCTTTTTAAAGCTTCAAGCGTACCTTTTTCAACATCATCTGTCCGCTTTTTAATCAGGAATATTTATAGTCTCAAGATAGAAATCATAAACTTCTTTTTTATCTGCATAGACTGCCACAGAAATATTACTACCTAGCTCAGAATCAACTACCAATTCTCCAGATCTATCATTTTCTTCATCCAACTTAAGATAAACCTCAAGCGGCAACTCGACTGTTTTAACAATTGAAGGATTGGCAACTGCACAAGCCGCGAGAGGATCCCAGAAATATAGAAACTTACCGATTCCAGCTTTATTTAGTGGGTATTCTAAAACCTCATAAGCAAATTTAGCTGCTCTTGATTTTTCTGTATCCAATTTATTTACAAAATCCTGATCCAATTTTACATGTTGACTCGCGTTTAAAGAAACTAGGACTATTGGAATCTGTGACTTAAAAACAATATCTACGCCTTTTGGATCTATAAAAATATTCCATTCTGCTACATCATTGTCATACATGGGTTTACCATCAAATGCATCCTTTATATTACCTGCCGCTCCTTCAAAATCCATTCCATCTGTAATATACTTCTCTAGGATATTTCCACCCATCATCACGATTTTTTCGATCTTTTTTGTCATCAATTCAGGAAGATGGGTATATAAAGTTGCCAAATTTGTTCCTCCACCAATCGAGAGAATAGTGATAGGCTCGTCAGTTTCACTTAAAGTTTGCTTAAACCAATCAACCACATCTTCGGTTTCGTGGGTTGCTTTTCCAAATTCTTCTCCTAGATAATTTGTAAATAATGCATCATATCTTTTATCAGCACCTAATCTGATATCATATGGGAACATATTACTATAGCTTAATGGAGCTATTGCTCCTTTCAAAACCGGAATATTCCGAATACTTGCATCATCAAAAATTTTAAGCACATATTTCATATTCGCAACCCCTGGTTTTAAATGAACCGCACCAACACCAGTTACCATTACGCCCAAAACATCTATATTCGGATTTTTCAAAAGAAACAAAATCGCTAAATAATCATCAAAATCCATATCTGTATCAATGATTACCTTTAACTTTTTAGCTAAACTATTAGTATCCATTTTTTACCTCCATTTCTATCCAACAATACCATTGATTACTCTTACCATTGGCCTACCCGCTCCATTTCCCACTGAACTCCATATGAATCTGTCACCTCAAAAGCAACATGCCTATTTAACGTAAGTTGTCAAAAAGTCCTTCATCCTCTATAGGTGGAGGATGAATTGGCAAGGTCTTGACTTTTTTTTGACTTTTGGTATGATATACTTAGAACATTGACAAGAGAATATATAAGGTTACAGATACGAATCCTTGTCTGTGTAAAATATTCTAGGTATCAACGCTATAGTGAATTGCATCGACCAAGGTGACTAATACTCACCAATTGCAATTCTACGACCATCTAGGGTTGGTTCACCCCGAAGTTACGCTTGTGGAGATCGCGTAAGACCTATGATATTAGTAGGCTATGATCATTGAAGCAAGAAGCCCCACCTCTTAGCAATGCGTAGATGGCGGGTAGTTCACAGCCCAGTACTCTTCCAACATCTCAAGATCAGTACCTCCTTAATTAGAAATTAATTTATTCACTACTCGTTAAACTTACTCGTTCTCACCTCCTAAAAAATACTTAGTTGAGTTTAATCATCATTTCTACTAAAACCTATTTTTCTGCAATATAACTTTATGTCTATGAATTACATAATAATACTAAATATTCGACAAATCTCCCCTAAATCCCTTTTCATACTACAAAAATAAAAAAGTCGCGTGGAATTTTCAATAATCCACTACGACTTTTTATTCTCAATTATGAAACCACTAACTTATAATCCCTGATACCTGTAATTTGCGGAAAAATCCTATGCCAAGTGCATCAACTCAATATTGGTCAAATCCTTCAGCATTTGGTTTACCTGCAGACACGGCAGGTTGAAATGTAAAACCTCTTCAACCACCAGAACCAATAACCAAATTTACTGTCACATCTTGAATTCCCTTTTTTGTCAATCTAAAAAAAGATCGCCCTTTCTAAAAAAAGCGATCTTTTTCATTCTATCTTATATTCTTTATTATCCTCAGCCACTATCACGTCTGCTTCAGTCTGATTAATCACGTATTCAGCCATTTTATTAAAGATAGCTTTAGGACGTGTACAACAAGCATCTAAATGTGTCATCCAACAACGCTTGACTTTAGAATTTTTTAAAAGATGAGCTAACCCTATTGCTGTTATATGACGATGAGCAAATAAGTTAAAATAACTCACATTGGCAATAAGATAGTCTACCTGACTAAACATCTTTTTCAAATCTTCTCTATATTGGATAATCCTTTTGGGTAGCTGAATGGGTGCCCATTTATCAATTCTATGAGCTATTCCATCCTGATCTTCATACTCGAGTAAATAGCTAGTGTCACTCGTATAACCAATAGTCATTGTGGGAGTAGAGATAACAAAACCAAAATTCATTTTCCCGTGATATGCTTTTATTGGTGTTAAGAAAGTATCATCTGCAAGTTCAATCTTCTCCCCTTCTTTTAAAACGACCAAGTCAGCAGGACCACCCACGTATCCCTCATGATATTGGCAACGTCCTTGATGATAAACACTGATCAAATTATCATCCAAAACATCTTGAGGCAGTAATAACATACCCTTCCTTTGGCTCATCAGCCGTGTCATTCCTTCAATTATCACAGGTGCACCTAAATAATGATCTGTATGACCATGACTGATATAAACTCCATTGATTGTCCGAAGATCAACCCCGTTTTGCTTGATGTGCCAGATCGCACCCGGGCCAGGATCTACAGCCAAAGCAAAGCCAGGAAGATAGAGAATGAAACCTCCCGTTTGACGTGTCTGGGTCAAAAGATTTGCCGGATTACCACCTGTTCCAAGAAAAAGTATTTTAGGAACGCCACTATAAGGCAGAACCTCTTCATCTTTCCACCAACGCATATCTTCTTTTACAACCTGAAGAGTATACTCAGCAATCTCATTATACAATTTCAGATCATAATCCATTTCATTACATCCTTTCCAAACACTTTTCTCTTATATCAAAAATGATATCATTCTTGACAAATCATCTATCATAAAAAAACATGTCAGAAATCTGACACGCTTTTTCTATAGCTTATGTATATTAAGCTTTATTGTTACTACCAAATAACCGAATCTTTTCTCTAACTTTGTCCTTCATTGCATCTTTAGCAGGACCAAGAATTTTCCGTGGATCATAAACTTTATCATCATTACTCAAAACCTCACGCATTTTAGTAGTGGATACCAATTGAAAATCAGTATTGATGTTAATTTTACAAATTCCCATAGAGATAGCTTTCTGAATATCTTCATCATAAACACCAGATGCACCGTGCAGTACTAATGGAACATCTACAATTTTACGAATCGCTTGTAAGCGATCAAAATCCAGCTCAGGTTTACCTTTATATGGACCATGGGCTGTACCTATTGCAATAGCCAGAGCATCTACATTTGTTTTTTCTACAAATGTCTTAGCTTCCTCTGGTCTAGTCATTGAAGCTGCTTTTTCATCCACATGATGATCATCTTCAGTACCACCAATTTTACCTAATTCAGCTTCCACAGTAACACCAACAGCTTCAGCCGCTTCCTTAACCTTTTGCACTAAAGCAATATTTTCTTCAAAAGGAAGTTTAGATCCATCAATCATAACAGCAGAAAATCCATGACGAATACATTCCATGATTTTTGCAAAACTACTGCCATGGTCTAAATGAAGTGCTACAGGTACAGATACCATTTCAGCAGCTACTTTCACCAGTGCGACAGCATATTCCATACCTACATACCGAAGAGCACCCTCACTTAATTGAACAATTACAGGTGATTTTTCTTCTTCAGCGATTTCAATAATAGCCTGTAAATACTCCAGATTATTCATATTGAATCCACCAACTGCATATCCTTCCTTTTGAGCTTTGAGTAAAATCTGTAACATTGGAACGAGTGCCATAATAAAATTCCTCCTTTTATTGTAAACATTTAAAAATAACCAAGTAAAAGTGATCCTATGAAGGATCACTTCGTATGGCAGTATTTTTACCTTTAGCTAGAATTACTTTATTCATTTTTTTAAGTTGTTCTAAATCAGATAAAGTTCTAGCATTTATCATACTTATACCCTGACAATTTCGACATAGTAATTCTATCTTATCAGGATACATATCAATATCTATATTACTATTGCCACATTGACAAAAAAGACCACCTTTTTCAGCAATATCATGCAATATATCCAAAGCTTCTAACATCACCTCGGGATCACAAAAATAATCATCAAAGCCAAGATCATTAATCATATCGTCTAAATCTTGCTGTTGATCCTGAATTTCACTCTGAACCAGAATCTCTGGCCCCAAATATCCTAATTTAAGGTCAGTATCGGGGCAGTGAATGGTTAGAATTTTAACACCCCAAAATTCACTTGGTGTAAAATATAGTGTATGCTCCATTTCGCAAATTATACAATTAAATTGTAACCAGAAGCGCTTAAAATTCTTGCTTCCCAACCTGACTTTTCTATATCCGCACTCACAATGTATATCTTTTCCGCTTCTGCCAGCGAAGTCAAAAATACTTATATGATGTATATCCAACCGACCGCAAACCGGACAACGTAAAGATATAGTCGTAAGATATTCAATAACCATTCCCATTACCCTAACCTCCTTCCTTATTTTCATATTCTAGTTTATCTCAAAAATCCCTTCATTAAAATTGTAATTAAACAAAAAAAGTGCCCCTATAAGGAGCGCACATTCAGATATGATATGATATTCCGACCATCTTCAACTACAAATTGAACAAGAAGAAAAGTATTATTTTGAACCATCTTTTCTAAGCCAGTCCATTCACGGGAATCCCACATTACTTTTTCGCTCAATTGATATTTTTGAAGTGCGGACTGCAAACGTGTTCCTATATTAATCACGAGAATTTTATTTTCTACATCAACCTCTTCAATAAAACCTGTATAATCATAATGTATCACAGCTAACTTTTTTACTTGAAACTGATAATTTAAGATTACTAATGCTTTCATTCCAGATATAATTTGATCCTTCTCAGCAGGAAGATGATTTAAATACAGTTCCAAATTGCTTTTGGTTATATATGTATTGCAGATACCACTTTCTGTATCTCTTAATACCAATTCACCAGATTCAAGTTTTACAATAACCCCTTCTCTAACAAGGTAATAAAAATGAGCTGTCTTAATTAATCCATCTTCATTTGTCTCTAGATATCCACTAACATAGTCTTTCTGGGTTACGGGAGTATACTTACCTAATGCTGCATCTATATTGTTATAATAAAGTTCAGCATCTTCTGCTAATTTCAAATCCATTTTCTGACCATTCTCTGATCTTAACACTAAGGTCTTCTCTTCAAGATCAACCTGAATTATCTCCCCTGCATATCGTTCAGCTTTTATCACACTTCCCATAGTAATTAACATTAATATAATAAATCCAAAGATAATTGTTTTTTTCATATCCATCTCCTCCTTTACTACAACCATTATTACCAAAGAGATGGAGTATTAAACATGTTTGCCCATTTTTCAATAACCACATTATAAACAAAAACCCCCGCCAAAAAGCAAGGGTAAATTGTATTAATCGTATTTTTTCTTAACAGCTGCTTCAACAAACTTTACAAACAAAGGATGCGGTCTATTTGGACGAGATTTAAATTCAGGATGGAACTGACACCCTAAATACCATGGATGATCCAGAACCTCCACAATTTCAACCAGACGTTCATCAGGAGAAAGACCAGTAAGTTTCATGCCAGCCTCAGTAATCTGTGAACGGAACTGATTATTGAACTCATACCGATGGCGATGACGTTCATAAATAATCTCTTGTCCATAGGCACTATATGCCAAAGTACCTTCATCTAATTTACATGGATAGATTCCTAAACGCATGGTTCCACCCATCTCTTCTATATCTCTTTGTTCTGGCATAAGATCTATAACTGGATGCTCCACTTCTTCAAATTCAGCACTATGTGCATCTTTCCACCCAAGAACATTACGAGCAAATTCAATTACTGAAATCTGCATCCCTAAACAAATCCCGAAATAAGGTATCTTATTTTCGCGAGCATATTGAGCTGCTTTTACTTTTCCTTCAATACCTCTATCACCAAAACCACCTGGAACTAAAATCGCATCTACACCTTGTAAACACTCTGCTGCTTCTTTTTTCTCTAACTCTTCAGCATGAACCCATTTAATCTCTACATTTGCATCATGAGTAACTCCAGCATGACGAAGAGATTCGTAAATACTAATATAGGCGTCTTGTAGTTGTACATATTTACCAACAATAGCTACTTTAACTATTTTCTCTAAACTCATCATTTTTTCAACCATAGATTTCCATTCAACCAAGTCAGGAGTTTTTGCTTCCAGACCTAAATACTTAAGAACAATTTTATCCAATCCCTGTTTTTCAAGGATTAAAGGTACTTCATATATACTTTTTACATCTTTAAGTTCAATAACAGCTTCAAGATCAATATCACAAAAGAGGGCGATCTTATCTTTCACACTTTTTGATAAATGATGCTCAGATCGACATACAATGACATTTGGCTGAATACCTATACTCCGTAATTCTTTAACACTATGTTGAGTAGGCTTAGTTTTCAATTCTCCAGCAGCAGCTAAATATGGAACTAAAGTACAATGAATATATAATACATTCTCTCTTCCAAGATTCATTTTTAACTGTCGAATTGCTTCCAAAAACGGCAAGCTCTCTATATCCCCTACTGTTCCACCAATCTCTGTAATAACTACATCCGCATTGGTTTCCCGACCAACTCGAGTAATTCGTTCTTTAATCTCGTTAGTAATATGTGGGATTACTTGTACTGTTCCACCTAAGTATTCCCCTTTTCTCTCTTTTGCAATAACTGAACCATAGATTCTACCAGTGGTTACATTGTTGTTCTGACTTAAATTTTCATCTATAAACCGTTCATAATGACCTAAATCTAAATCTGTCTCGGCTCCATCATCAGTAACAAAAACTTCACCATGCTGATATGGACTCATTGTTCCAGGATCCACATTCAAATACGGATCAAACTTCTGAATACTTACATTTAAACCTCGACTCTTTAAAAGTCTTCCTAAACTGGCAGCAGTAATACCTTTACCTAATGCTGACACAACCCCGCCTGTTACAAATACATATTTAGACACAAATTTCCCTCCAGTCTTATATTTTGAATACAATCTTGACAAGAATATATCCTAAAAAAATTCCTACAACACCCATCACACTCGCAAAAGTTGGTGGAGCAGGGATTGGTAATTTTAAGACAGAAAATAATATTCCTACACCCATACCAGTAAATGTTGATAATAAAATTTCCTTCATTTACATTCCTCCATTTTTTACTTTTTATATTATTACAATGATTGATAGGAAATTTCTAAGACATTATTACTATTTAACTCATTACCCAAGTAAAGATCATATTGAATTCGAATTCGACCTTCATTTATACCCAATGCTTGTTCAAGAGAGCTAGTCTCTACTGACATAGGAATATTACCATATGGAGTTTGATAATCTCCTTCATCTTTAACTCCTTCTTGAAAAATCTGTCGCATTGAAATATTTCCGTAGCGAATTAAAATAACCCGATTCTTCTCTAATTTCAGGGTCGTTTGAACCCCCTCAAGACCTTCAGCTACCTCCGAATATTTTAGATAGGTAGCCTGTCCTTTTTGGTAGAGATAGCCTCGGGTTTGACAGTTAATAATATTTTGTTCTCCATCCTGCTTAAGAAAATTTTTTATCTCAAGAATAATACTCACGGCCATAAGAAAAACCCCTTTTTTAGATTTTCTCACATGGTTATATATCACATGACGATTATTTATAGTATGACCCAACAAAAAAGATTAATAATTGCAATATCTATGTAAAAAATAGAAAATATCAAATAGAAATTCCACAGCAAAATTAGCTCACTGTGGAATTCTCAATACATCCTTATATAGTATATCCTAAATTATTCTTCTTGACAAGTACCGACTTACAAAATTAACGAAAAATTCTTCTTAACAAACATACTTCTTTGTTAGAGTTTTTTTCCAAATTCCAATGCTTCTTTTCCAGAAGAAAATGCCCGAAAATCCTTCACAATAAAACCTTCTGATTCCATAACTCCCATCAATTTCCTCACACCTTTACTAGTTCCAATCAGTTTATGATTAATAAAGGCAATAGCTTTCTTTCCCTCGGTTCGCTTCATGCGAGCCAGATATTGTTTCATAACTCCAGGAATTTTACTATCAAAGAATCCCTCAATCTTACTTCCAACTATAACTACGTCATAAGGATGACAAGTAATCAGTTCACCACGATTATCTGTCTCCTTTAACGTCACCCTATTTCCATTTGATTCTGCACCTTTACGTAAATCTTCAGCATAACCACTAATTTTATTTTCTTTAGAAAAAATGATCAGTATATTCTTCATCTTTAATTCACCTCTATTCTGTATTATCTTTACAATTAGCCACTACATGTAGAAATTCCTTCCCTCTCAAAAAAAAAATTAGTCATAATCAGCTAGCCTTAAAAATATTAATTTTTAAGAAGCCCTTTTTTTAATAAAAGTAGTAAGTAAAAATTAATGGGAAAGGGGAAAATAATGAATGAATAAAGAGGAAAGATTAAACTTTGCACGGAAACATATTTTTTCCCTTGGAGTAAAAGATAGCGGATCAAAAATCGGCATTCAGGTTATGACTTTTGGACTTGCTAAACTTCATTTTCTCCAAGAATCTTTAGGATTAAAACCAAATGCATTTTTTGTAGGAGCACCTGATGTAACGATTACACGTAACATTTACAGGTTTAACGCAGGTATAGGATATGGTGGAATCATTTCGTGGGGGAATAATAAAGAAGAATTGATTCCCCTTGACTTAAAACCCAATGCCTGTGGCATGCTAATTGGTGGAATTTATTATCTTCCCCAATATGAAAAATTACTTCAATCTTTAGTTGATCTAAAAAATGACCTAGGAGAGATTGCTGGTACTCATATTAAATGGGACTTCAATGCCAGTAACCATTTTATCAACCTCTTTAAAGTTGTAGATAATGTAAATCTTCCACCTTATATTTTTGTCATCCACGGAGCAGGTAATGAATTCAGGGGAGATAATGATGAGCAATTTGGACTTTATATTGATAAGAGCAAGATACTAAAATCTATGGCCCATACTTTAGAAACTCCTTTTGGTGAAATCAATTACCTCATCGGAAAAAATGCAAAAGAATACTTAACATTTTACAAAATGGTAGAAGAATTTACTAAGCAACGCCGCAACTATGTAGCTCATCAGCTTTTTGGCGATTTCACATCAATCACCAATCAAAATCATCAAGGTTTAACAGGGCTTAATGAAATTGTCTTAGGTTGTCACAAATTTACAGATGAAGAGACCGTTTTTCCTTTAATGCTTAGAGCTGATCGACCTGGTTACCTGATTAGTGGAAAAAACAATCTTACTAAGGAACAGATTGAAAGACTAGGATTCACCCAACGTGCCCTTAATTTAGATCTATATGAACGACTTCTGAAGACAAATATTTTGCCACATGGTGGAGGTTATTATTTCCCAGATGTACTAGATATAACTCAGGTATGGGAAATAGATGACAAGCGCTATTATGAACTGAGCACAACTACTGGTATGGGTAAAAAAATAGTTCAACATGTTCATGAACTTCCCTATGAATATCGTGGCCAGCAAGTTCTAACTCAAACCTTAGACTTAAGCCTAGCAAATGTTAACGCAACATTAATCCCAATCTATACATTAAAGATTTAACGATTTTAAAACAGGAAGGGGATTTATATGCTTACACGTCGTATCACTCCCAAAGAACATAAATTAATTCAAGAGATCGAAGCTTTTATTCGCGATAAACATCGCCATTCTGAAGGGCATGATTATTCCCACGTTCTCGAAGTTTTACGCTATTCGCTAAAGATTGCCAAAGCTATTGAAGATGCAGTTAATCCTTTTATCTTAATCTGCGGTGCTCTATTTCATGATATTGGAAGAACTTATGATGAAGATGGAAATATGCACGGTTTCATTGGCGGCTCTATCACAGATATGTACTTAAAATCAACATGGGTAAAAGAAGAAGATGCTTGTAAAATTGTTCGAATCGTAGTGCGTCATACAGCCACTTCAAGAATTCCACCCGAAACTATCGAAGAAAAAATCGTTTATGATGCTGATGGTTTAGACCGACTTGGTTTGATGGGGATGATTCGAGGAGTAATGGGAAAACGAGGTTCAATTAAAGAAGTTCTTGAAAATCGAAGCAAAAAACGACTTAGAGATTATAAACGCCTTTATTTTGACGTTAGCAGGCAAATAGGAGAACAATTATATAGCGAAACCATAGATATTGTTACTAAATTACTTAATGCTTTAGAGACTCGTTTAAAAGATATTAACGATATTCAAATTCCTTAATCTAAAAGGTGCTAAAAAGCACCTTTTAGTTATAATTTTATTAATAAAAATTAAATTTAGACTTAATATTAATATTTTACAGGGTTCTGAATAATTTTCTTTTTGGGAAAAATATTTTCAAAGCAGGAATTTTACATACTCCTCACGAAATTTATAATAATAGCATCAATTAAACCACTATAATTGGACTAGAGAGGAGAATAAGTATGGAATCCAATAAATTAACCTGGAAAGAAATTGAAACTAAATTATTTTGTGTCGGTATTCCAGCCATTGGCTTAACTATATTATTCACCCATCTTCCACGAGTAAATCCCTTGACTAATATAGAACTTATTATCTTTATGGTGATAAACATCTTTGCTGACCTACTCAGTGTTTCTCTGCCTAATGGGGTTACAATTAGCTTAAGTTATCCAATTATGATCTGTGCTATGTTATTATTTGGACCCATTGCAGGTATGTGGGTTTATATTCCTGGAACAATAATAAATCATATTATAAAAAAAAGAGCACCCTATAAGATAATTTTCAACATCAGTCAGATCAGTATTTGCATATTTATCGCTGCTATGTTTATGCCCCCCAATTTATCTTTCAATATTAGTAAAGATTTCTTATGGGCAATGGGCATGGTAATAACCTTTGATATAATCAACTTTGCTTTAGTTAGTAAAATGGTAACCATTCGTGATAATACTACATTTTTTAAATTTTTTATAAAAATCTGGCTGAATCAATTAGGAACAGTTCGCCCAATATATTATTCTACTGGAGTTATTATGGCTATTTGCTATCAAGCTCAGGGAATACCTGGAGGTTTACTTGTTGTTGTTCCTGTATTAGGTGTGTTTTTCCAACTGAATACCCAAAAAGAATTAGAGACTCAAACTTCAAAAGCCAATACAGATGCCTTAACCGGACTATGTAATCGTCATGCATTATCAGCATGGTGGGAAAAAGAACTCCCTTTTATTTTGAACACTAGTCAAAATTTACATGTTATCATGATAGATATAGATGACTTTAAAAAAGTAAATGATAGATTTGGCCATGACCTAGGAGACGAAGTTTTAAAGATGGTCGGTCTAACACTTATAAAATGTATTCGTCGCACCGATTGTATTTTCCGCTATGGTGGCGAAGAATTTGTTGTCCTTTTACCAGAGACAGATAAGATCAATGCTGAGCAAATTGCACACCGCATCCTTACTTCTATTAGTCAGGCAAAAATCCCTCATTTGGATAATATATCGGTTACTGTTAGTTTAGGATTATCATCATTAACCACCCCGCTCATTGAAGAAAAAAACGATCTACCAAACGAATTGATACGTAGAGCAGATAATGCCATGTATCTCGCTAAACAACATGGTAAAAATCAAATACAGATTTATACTTAGAATAAAAAAGATGGGTGTTAACCCATCTTTTTTATCTTTTAAAATAAGACTCCCACTCGATGTTCAGCTTTAACTGAACGAGTTCACTATTCTCCTTTGAAATCAGCTTTCCGTTTTTCTAAGAAAGCTCCCATACCTTCTTTCTGATCTTCTGTAGAGAAACAAAGTCCGAAGAGATTTGATTCCATCTCCAAACCGCGTTTTAAATCCATCTCTATACCTTCATTGATTGCCCGCTTGCAGAATTGAATAGCTAAAGGAGCCTTACTAGCAATCTCTTTTGCCATCTTTTTAGCTTCTTCCATAAGACTATCAACAGGATATACATGGTTGACAAGACCCATTGCATGAGCTTCCATAGCATTGATCATCTTTCCCGTAAAGATCAACTCTTTTGCTTTATTAGGGCCAACTGCCCGAACCAAACGTTGGGTACCACCAAAGCCTGGAGTAATCCCTAAACCTACTTCAGGCTGGCCAAATTTAGCTTTTTCTGATGCCAGGCGAATATCACAAGCCAAAGCCAGTTCACACCCACCACCTAAAGCAAATCCATTAATTGCTGCAATCACAGGTTTCTCCATCTCTTCAATAGAAGTAAATACAGAGTTACCAAAACGACCAAACTCACGTCCAGAAACTGCATCCAACTCAGCCATTTCAGCAATGTCAGCTCCAGCAACAAAAGCTTTACCTTCACCTGTTATAATACAAACATTAACCTCTGAATCATACCGGAATTCTGCGACTGCTTCTCCTAGCTCACTTAATACTTCTGTATTAAGTGCATTCATAGCTTTGGGACGGTTAATGGTAATAATTCCAATCCCATCTTCTTTTGTCAACACCAGATGAGTAAATGACATGCTTTGTCCTCCCCTTCGGTATTAGTATCAATACTAATAAGTGAAAAATCCTCTTCCAGTCTTCCGACCTAATAAATTCGCCCGAACCATCTTTCTCATTAGTGGGCAAGCCCGATATTTGGAATCACCAAATTCTTCATAGAGTGTATCCATAATAGAGAGACATACATCAAGGCCAATTAAATCCGCTAAAGCCAATGGACCAATTGGATGATTTGCACCCATCATCATCGCTTTATCAATATCTTCAGGTGATGCAATACCTTCCATCAAAATAAAAGCTGCTTCATTGATCATTGGTATCAATATACGGTTTACAACAAAACCTGGTGCTTCTTCTACTTCTACTGGAGATTTACCTAAAGATATAGCCAATTCCTTAACTTTTGCAAATGTTTCTTCAGAAGTAGCAGCACCTTTAATCAATTCCACCAATTTCATTACAGGAACTGGATTAAAGAAATGCATACCGACAACTTTATCAGGACGACTTGTCATTACTGCAATTTCGCTGATACTTAATGCAGATGTATTGGAAGCTAAAATTGTCTCTGAACCACATACTTGATCTAATTCCTGAAATACCTTTTTCTTTATAGACATTGTTTCTACAATTGCTTCAATAACCAAATCAAGATCATCTGATAAATTAGAAATTCCTTCAACTCCAGTGATATTTCCTAAAGCCGCAGTTCTCTCTTCTGCTGTCATCTTTTCTTTTTTCACTAGACGATCATAACCCTTTTCTATCTTAGTAAGACCATTTTGTAAAATTTTAGCATTTACTTCCACCAAAGAAACCTGATGACCATTTTGAGCTATTACCTGACAGATTCCAGCACCCATGGTTCCAGCGCCAATTACGGCAATCTTCATTTTTAACCCCTCACTTTTTGCAAATTTTCTTAGTTCTTATCTTTCAACGATAGCTGCAATACCCTGACCGCCACCGATACAGAGCGTTGCCAATCCGCGCTTACTATCTCTTTTCAACATTTCATAAATTAATGTAACTAAAATCCGAGCGCCACTAGCGCCAACTGGGTGACCTAATGCAATCGCGCCACCGTTAACATTTACTTTTTCTGGATCAAAACCTAACTCTTTTAATACTGCTATAGATTGAACTGCAAAAGCCTCATTTGCTTCAATAAGATCCATATCATCCAAAGTATAACCAGTTTTTTCTAAAGCTTTTTTAGTCGCAGGAATTGGGCCAGTACCCATAATCCGTGGTTCAACACCAGCAGATGCATAACCTTTAATAGTTACCAAAGGCTTAACGCCTAACTCATCAGCTTTCTCTTTGGACATTATTACAAAAGCAGCAGCCCCATCATTAATACCAGAAGCATTAGCAGCAGTAACAGATCCATCTTTTTTGAAAGCAGGACGTAATTTAGATAATTTTTCAGCAGTAACACCAGCCCGTGGAAATTCGTCTTTTGCAACAACGATTGGGTCACCTTTGCGTTGTGGAATTTCTACAGGAACAATCTCATCTTGAAAACGATCTTCAGCCAAAGCTTTTTCAGCGTTCTGTTGGCTATTTGCAGCAAATTGATCTTGCTCTTCACGGGTAATACCATATTGTTCAGCAATATTCTCTGCTGTAATTCCCATGTGAGTATCGTCAAATGCGCACCAGAGTCCATCACGAATCATCACATCAACTAACTTACCATCACCCATTCTAAAACCCCAACGAGCTTTTTCCATAAGATAAGGTGCCTGACTCATATTCTCCATACCACCAGCGATAACCACATCAGCATCTCCAACAATAATAGCTTGAGCAGCTAAAGTAACAGCCTTTAAACCGGAACCACAAACTTTGTTGATAGTCATAGATGGGATTGTATGATGTAATCCAGCCTTAATGGCAGATTGACGAGCAGGATTTTGACCTAATCCAGCCTGTAATACATTACCCATGATAACTTCATCTACAACATCAGATTCGATTCCAGCCCGCTCAATCGCTTCTTTAATAACAATAGATCCCAAATCAGTAGCTTTTACATCCTTTAAACCTCCAGCAAAATTTCCAATCGCTGTCCGAACTGCACTTGCAATAACAACTTCTCTCATCAATACCTCTCCTCTCGGGGTTTACCTGATTCAACTTTCTTGAGTGGTTAGTTATTAGTTAAATTCTTAACTCTCAATTCTTAACTATCTAAACTTCCATCACTCTTACATCTTTAATAATCAAATCTGCCTCTGTTGCAGCGACTACCTCTTCCACGGTAGTACCAGGGGCGATTTCTTTTAAGACTAGACCTTCTTCTGTTATTTCCATAACTGCAAGGTTAGTCACTATCATGTTAACTTGTTCTTTTGCTGTTAATGGGAGACGGCAATCTTTTAGGATCTTGGATTGACCTTTTTTGTTTGTATGGTCTGTTGCAACGATAACTTTTTTGGCTCCTACAACTAAATCCATTGCTCCACCCATGCCGGGTACCATTTTTCCTGGAATCATCCAGTTAGCTAGGTTACCATGTTGGTCAACTTCCAATGCACCTAATACAGTAGCAGAGACATGTCCTCCGCGGATAATTCCAAAGGAAGTTGCACTGTCAAAAAATGCGCCACCTGCTTTAATTGTTACAAGTTGTGCTCCAGCATTAACTATATCTTTATCTTCTTGGCCTGGCTCAGGAGCAGGTCCTAAACCAACAAAACCATTCTCCGATTGTAGGATAATATCAATACCCTCAGGGATATAGTTTGCAACCATGGTTGGCATTCCGATCCCTAAGTTAACAACATCTCCATCTTTAAACTCTTTGGCAATCCGTTTTGCGATCAATTCACGACTCATTATTTTGAACCCCCTTCGTAAATATAATCAACGAAAATTCCAGGTGTCATTACATCATTGGGGTCAATCTCGCCAATTTCAACAATCTCTTCTGCCTCAACGATTACTGTATCGGCAGCAGTTGCGATAATTGGATTGAAGTTTCGAGCACTATTACGGAAAGTAAGATTTCCTTTTTTATCTGCTTTCCAGGCTTTAACCAAAGCTACATCAGCTTTAATAGGTAGTTCTAATATATACTCAACTCCATCAATCACTTTCTTCTCTTTACCTTCTTCAACAACAGTCCCCACACCAGTAGGAGTCAAAAATCCACCAAGTCCAGCACCAGCAGCTCGAATCTGCTCAGCTAATGTTCCCTGTGGTACTAAAACCACTTCTAATTCACCAGAGTTCATCTGGTTTCCTGTCTCAGGATTTGTTCCGATATGGGAAGCAATCACCTTTTTAGTCTGATGAGTTACAACCAAACGTCCAATTCCCTTATCAGGCCAACCTGTATCATTACCGATTACGGTTAATTCTTTTACTTGCTTTTCGATTAATAAATCTATCAAACTTTCTGGGGCCCCTACTGCCAGAAAACCACCAATCATTAAGGACATTCCATCTTTAAAAATATCGAATACTTCTGTTTTACCAATTATTTTTGCCATTGTATTACACCCCCCAGTAGTAATTTGGTCTTATTTTTTTAAATGTAAGATTTTCCTTGCTTCATTAGGAGTTGCAATTTCTCTACCTAATTCTTTGGCAATTCTGACAATTCGTTCAACTAATTGAGCATTACTTTCTGCTAATACACCTTTACTATAAAAAATATTATCTTCAAATCCTACTCGTACATTACCACCCATCATAATTGCCATTACTGCTAACGGAAGTTCAAAACGTCCTATTCCAGCAACAGTCCAGGTTGATCCCTCTGGAATCTTACGGACTAAATGCATCAAATCATCCAATCCACCAGGCATGGCACCAGGTACAGCCATTACAAAGTCAAAATGCAATGGCGCATCTACTATTCCTTTTTTAACAAGACGAAGTGCATTATTGATCATTCCAACTTCAAATACTTCTATCTCTGGTTTAACACCATTCTCTTTCATCTGGTTAGCAAAGGTTTCGATATATTCTGGTGAGTTGAAGAATACATCATCACCAAAGTTACATGTACCAGTACTTAAGGTAGCCATCTCTGGTTTAAGATTCAATGGTTGCATCCTCTCGTCAGCAGACATACCAACCGCTCCACCAGTAGAAGGCTGAATGATAGCTTTACAACCTTTTGCTTTGATCTTATCAAAGGCTTCTTTAAAAATTTCTTCACTCTGAGTTGCGTTTCCATCTTTATCACGAACATGTAAATGAATAATTGAAGCCCCAGCCTGCTCAGCATCCCAAGCCGCTTGTGCTAATTCATCAGTGGTTACTGGAAGATTTGGATTATCCTCCTTAGTAACTTCTGCACCACAAATAGCAGCGGTAATGATTAATTTTTCCATAATGTTACCTCCTTTATCTTTTGAGATAAGACCCCCACTTCTATAAGTGGGGCAATTGTTTTAATCTTTAGTGGGGGTAGAATCCCCCACTAAAGCCCCGATGTTCAGCTTTAGCTGAACGAGTTCACTTTGCAAATCTTTGCTTTTCTTTTTGAACCACACAGGTTCCACTAGCCCGACAAACTAAAATCGGTTCTTCTAAAACTTCAGCAGCTGATTCATGCTCAGAATCTTTAACAGGAGCGATCACTTTCCAGGATTCAAATTCCATTTTTCTGGAAGTATTTCCGACCTTAACGATCTTTCCTCTGGCCTCAATATAATCTCCAGCATAAATCGGGGCTAAAAATTCCACATTATCATAAGCTACAAATAATCCTTCATCTCCGTCTTGACGGATCAATAACTCAGTTGCTACATCACCAAAAAGTTGTAAATTTTTTGCACCATCTACTAATTCACCTGCATAATGTGCATCATGAGAACTCATCCGCACACGAATCATAGCTTCTACCATTTTCAGTTACCCCCTAAATATTTTTATGTCAAAATCAACTAATTTATAATTCTCTTTTAAAGATTATTTTTCCTTCAACAACCGTCATCTCCACCTGAATCTGATCAATTTTTTCAGGATCAGTGATCAATGGATTTTGATCTAAAATGGTTAAATCAGCATATTTGCCTACTTTAATCGTACCCCGTTCTTTTTCTTCATAGACAGAATAAGCAGGATTAATCGTAAACAATTTCAAAGCTTCAATGATATCTAATCTCTCTTCTGGATTTGAATGAGTCATAGCCCCCTGAATCCCCACTAGAGGATTTATTGAGGTCACATCACTATCTGATCCTCCGACAATAATTCCACCCTTTTTAACAATACTCTTAAAGGGATTGGTTCTGGTGGCGCGTTCTGGCCCTAATCTTAAACCATACATCCCATTACCACCCCAATAGTATTCAAAGGCAGGCTGCATGGAAAAGATGATTCCCAATTTTATCGCTCTATCAATCTGCTCCGATGTTGGTAACTCAAAATGTTCCAACCGATATCTATAATCAGACCGAGGATATTTCTCTTGAGCAAACTCATATGCCGTCAAAATCTGATCAATAGCCCGTTCAGCGAGGACATGTACTGAAATCTGCAGCCCAGCTTTATGAGCATTTTCAACAAACTCATTTACCGTATCTTGGTCATAATAAAGCACACCATTATTCCCTGGATTATCACTATAATCTTCATACAATGCCGCAGTCTGTGAAGTAAAAGAACCATCCAGAACTATGCATCCACCTACGCGGGTTAAACCTAAGCTCTGCACTTTTTTAACATCCATCGTCTGGTGCCAGATGGTGATATGTATAGGAAGCTCATCTTTAACTTTAATCAATGCTTCCACATCTTTATCATTAAATAGCTGACCACCTTCTAGGGCATGAATAGTTGTAACTCCTTTTTTTGCAGCTTCTTTAGCAACCACCTTAGTAGCTTCAAAGCGCATTTTTTCTGGAATTAAACCTAATGTTCGATTTCGAACAAAAGCATTGGCTGCTTTACGCATAAAACCTGTTGCTAATCCAGCTGAATTTTTCTCTACCCCCTCTAAGTTAAGGGGAACTTCTAAAAGCTCTAACATTTTTGTGTTAACCACACAAGCATGTGAATCAACCCGATTGATAAATACTGGATTATCAGGAGCAACTCTATCCAATTCTTCTCGAGTTGGAATCCGTTCTACTTCAAAGCGATTGGTATCCAAACCTGAACACAGCATTAATTCAGCCGGATTTATAGTTTCTGCTTTAATGTGAATCTGATCTAATACCTCTTCAACAGAGTTAGCATCATTAAAGAGAAGTCCTAACATATTTAATCCAGTAGCCATAAAATGAACATGAGCATCTATAAAGCCAGGCAAAACCGTTTTACCTTTTAAATCGATCATCTCAAACGAATCCTGATTTAAAAATAAGATTTCCTCATTAGAACCCAATGAATAAAACTTTCCATCCTTTATAGCTATTGCTTCTACTTCTGGATGGGTCTCTTCAAGAGTTATAATTTTTCCATTATAAAAAATTTTATCTTGAGTTATCATGTAAAATTCCCCTTACTTTTCAGCCAGAGCCTGCACAATATAAGAAGCAACTTCTGGTGGCAGCGTTCCTGTGCCAAAACCAGCATCAAATCCCAACTCTAATGCCAGTTCATGGTCAATACGAGGACCACCCACAAGTATGATAAAACGATCTCTTAAGCCCTCTGCGTCTAATAGATCTACAAACTGAGTCAAATTATCAATATGAACATTCTTTTGAGTAACTACCTGAGAGATCAAAATTGCATCTGCATTCAGTTCAACAGCTTTTTTGATCAACTCTTCATTAAGAACCTGAGAACCTAAGTTATAAGCATCAATCTCTGAATAACGCTCTAAACCATATTCTCCTGCATATCCCTTCATATTCATAATAGCATCTAAACCAACAGTATGGGCATCTGTTCCTGTACATGCACCAACTATAACTACCTTACGCTCTATTTTTTCTCTTATAAAGTCATTCACTTGATAGAAATTTAAAACAGGAGTTTCTACTTTAGCTACCTGAATCTGAGTCATATCTACTGAATGACGGCATTTTCCATAAACCACGAAGAAAGAGAAACCTACTCCCATTTCTGCCATATGAACCACACTAGGTTCATCTAAACCCATTTTGCTTGCCAAAACCTTTGCAGACTCTTTTGCTTCTTCAGTTGCAGCAACTGGAAGAGTAAAACTAACTTGAACTGCACCATCATTTAATGTATCACCATATGGTCTAATATTTTTCATATCAACATTCATTATTCCACGCCTCCTTTCAGCAGGCTATAGAATGGATTATAATATCGATCTGATTTTAGAACAACACCTTCTAAACCTTTACCACCTTTTACTGGTCTCTTAATTTCAGCAAACATTCCTTTTTCTATCGCCTGAACAAGGCCAATCTTAGCAACCTCTTCTAACATGGTTACAGCATTATTTAAGACCAGATCAGCTCTTTTTTGAATTCTTCCATCAGGTTTAAATGTAATCTCTTCACTTAAATGACGTGCATTATTAAAGATATATTTTGCATTTTCAATAGCCAAAGCCCGATCCTGCATAAATGGAGTATGGATTGCTTCTGTTAACATTCCCAAAAGCTGAAAATGTTGATTTGTCATAACACCTACTAAGTTAAACATCGCATCCATTAGATGACCCTTAAAGATATCACCTGTCATATATTTTGTCGGAGGCATATACTTTAATGGCGCTTTCGGAAAGATCTGTCTTGCCATCTGTGCCTGAGCAAGTTCCATCAAGAAACCATCTTCGATATTTGGATTCATCTCAAAGGCATGACCCAATCCCATTTGCTCTTCTGGCAAGTTGGAGTTTAAAGCCATCTGTTCATTGATTAATTGGGAGGCCAAAACTGTATGTGCTTCCTGAACGGCATCCGCAGTGGTCAGGTAATTATCCTCACCAGTATTGATAATAATTCCAGCAGCAGCATTGATCATACGACTAAAGTGCTGGTCAACAAAGGTTCTCAATGGATTAATATCTCTAAAGAGGATTCCATACATGGCATCATTGAGCATAACATCCAATCTCTCAATAGCACCCATTGCTGCAATCTCTGGCATACAAAGACCAGAACAATAGTTACATAAATGGATATAGCGTCCAACCTCTTCCCCAACTTCATCTAAAGATTTTCGCATTATTCTGAAATTTTCTTGGGTAGCATATGTTCCACCGAAACCTTCAGTAGTTGGACCATATGGTACATAATCTAAAAGACTTTGCCCAGTAGTACGGATAACAGCAATGATATCTGCGCCCTGTCTTGCCGCGGCTTGTGCTTGAGTTACATCTTCATAAATGTTACCAGTTGCAACGATTACATAAAGCATCGGTGTAGAACCAACACTTAAGCTCTCTTGCATACTTTCACGAGTTTCACGACGACTCTTAATATGTTCAACCATATTTTTAGCATGTTTTTCAATGACAGCGAAGATTTTGTCATCACTAACAGGTGGAATCTCTAAAAGGTTCATCTCACCTTGACCAACTGCTTCGGCAACTTCCTGAGCAGTCATATTGTTAACTACCATAGCATTACCAATCCAATAAGCTACACCTTTATCCAATTCTCCTCCGGCATGAACATGATCTACAACTAAATTAGCCAAAGGTATATCCTGATGATCAACACCATCAACACCTAAAAGGCGTAAGACTGTTCTTTCTACAGCACTTGTAGTATGAGGCAGAATAATTTCATCCTGCACCTGACCTGCAATTTTTCGTGCAGCTTCTCTTCCGCGATCAATCAAATTTTGATCCAGATTTAACTTCTTCTCCATTTAAAACACCCCTTTCTAACTTATCCCTTAATGATTGTTTCTGCATCTTTTACGATCTTTTCATCTAATCCGAGTAATGAAGCCACTCTTATAGCATCTCGTGGAACTCCATTTTCATTAGCCACCTCTACTAGATGATAGTCCATTAATTGGTTGATCATATTTAAAGAAATATTATCCCAATGCATATTTTTTAACTCTTCATATCTTTCCTGATTTAATCCAACCACACGCCAATGTTTCACTTCGCTAATCTGAGCTAAAGCAGCAAAATGGGTTGTTAATACTGTGATGGCTGGGGATATAAGCAAATATTTTATGATTGCTTTTCCTAGGGCTTCCCCTTCTTTAGGATTGGTTCCCCGGGCCAACTCATCTATAAGATAAAGCCCTGGTTTTTCCTTTAAATATAAAGCCTGATTTAAACCTACAATCTCTTGCCCAAAAGTACTCAAATCTCCCTTAGTCTGATCATCATCAACAGAAAAATAAATAAATTCCCGTAGGCTAAACTCCATATTATCAGCTGAAACACAGAGTCCATATTGAGCCATCGCCGTTAAAAGCCCGACCATTCGAAGGTTTAAGGTCTTTCCACCCATGTTTGAGCCTGTTATCACGGCAACTCCTTTTTCCAAAGTGAGATTGATAGGAGTATATGTATCTTCACGTCTGTGCACCTCTGCCTCTACTAAAAGGTGCCGACCACCCTCGATTTTAATCTGATTTTTAACAATAAGCTGAGGTAGTACACATTGATTTTTTATAGCGTGTTTGATCTTTGCTAACATCCAGTCTAATTCACCTAATCGCTCTTGATTAAGCTGTAGAGGATCAAGATATTGACTAATTTTAAGGCTCAACTCTTTTAATACTCGCAGAGTGATCTGTTCTTCGTCTAATTCGATGCGTTTGAGTTGGTCTTGAGTATTTAAAATGGCTGGCCCTGGAATCCATTTGTAAAAGTAAGCACTAAAGGTTTCTCGCTCCAATTTAAGATCATCACAAGTTTTGATATAATCAATAATCTCTTGATCTCCTAAACTAACCATCACTTCTCCCGAAGATGGGATCGTTCGTCCAAGCTTAGCTTCTAGATCTTTCACAGCTTCTTTTTTCATATTGCGTATCATTTTTTGAAGCTCGTTTTTTTCTTTACGAATTCTAGCCAAATCCTGATCATACTCATCCATGAGATAAAAACGCTCTGTTTCAAGTTCTCCTGGATTAAGCAATTGCCAAAGTTGCTCTATTGGGTCAATATGAAAAGTCAAGTCATATAGAGAATTATCACAAATAAAAATTTCCATCATGATAGTTGCAGTTAAGATATCATAAATTTTTCGGGTAATCAGAAGATTAGACTTTATCTCGAAACATTCCCCTTCATTTAAGCTCTCTCTTTTAGCCAATCGTTCTAAGATTCCGTTAATGCTTTTTAGTTTAACTAAAAGTGGTTTAAGGTTATCCAAAATCTCTGTATTTTTTCCAAGATAGAGCCAGTGTTCTAACCCTTTTGACATCTGAGTAAATTTTTCTTCATCTCCTGGGAGGAATGGACGGATTGCTTTTTTCATTTTCTGGCCTTGAGGTGAAGACGGCTTGATATCAGATAAAACTTTCGTAAAGCCCAACCTATCAGCAGTATCCAGAATGAAAAACATCATTGAGACCTCCCAATTAAAATACTTTTACCCAATACCAGATCCAAAATAGGGGTGTTTTTTAACTGTCGCGCTAATGATCTACATAATTCATCAGGATTAAGCTGGCCCCCCTGGGGTGTAGTACTATTCACAGTTACAGCAATCAATTGTATCGGCTTTAATACCTGAACTTTTCCACCCCGTCCTAGAAAACGGTTAAAGGTACGGGGTTCAAGGAAAATCCGTGTTCCATCACGAACAATAATTTTTAAATTATAGACTTCTCCTACTTCTGACTCTAAAGCTGATAGAAAACCTTCTGTCAAAGCCCCTCCAAGAACCAAAGCATTAGTATCTTCATCAATAGCATCAACAATTTTTTCTATTCCCATTAACGCAGTTGTCATCTTGATTGGCTTTGCATCATAATTATTTGAAATAACGCCACCATTATAGTTTTCAATCAGGTTAGAGCTAATCTCCGACAGTTTTTCTTCATCCACTATTGGCAGACGGAAACAACCAGCCTGATATGCTGTTTTTTCTACCACAGTCTGGATATCTGAACCAATAACAGCACCAGTAGCAAGAATTACCCCATCTGTAATCGAAGGAACAGCAGAACTCGAACGGTTAATCGCTCCATCAACCAATACTACGTCAACTTCTTGTAACATTAACTCAATAACGATTTCAAGTTGAGAATGACTATGAGGGCCAACCAGTTCTACAAAACCATCTTCCATAGCTTCGTAAATATAAACTCCCCCAAGAACAGTTTTAATTCCCGTATCTGCCATTACTTGAACCCGAATATTTGTTTTCTTCAAAGCTCCCTGAGCAGTAGCAAATAGTGTCCCTGTAATTACCTGAATTTGGGGCTTCGCAGTTGCTGATAGAGCATCTAGCCGTTCTCCATCACGACCGATAGAAGTTAAACCCAACTTAATTCCTTCTTGATCTGCTTCCTGGATTAAATGATTTAAAGTAACTGTTTTTCCTACATTCTTAGCCATTCCTACAATGGCAATACTTCTAAAACCTCGTCGGAGAATGTTTTCAAGAATATGCACCTAAACTCACCTCTATTTCTCTACACATAAAGTCGGGTGAACAACTCTCTTAATGATTGATTTTCTCGCAGAGTATTCAGAGCAATCTCAGCATGATTCTTCGTATATCCATTACCCACCATCATAACTACATCTTTACCTACCCCTTCAGCACCCAAAGCAGCAGCGGTAAAACTGGTAGCCATACTGAAGAAATAGATTAAACCATCATCTTTAGTAACAAGAATTGAAGCCATCTCTGTTTTTGGTATATTTACATTATTGATGGTAACATCAACCATCTTACCCTCTGTTACAGCAGATACTTTCTCCAATACTTCAACCGCATTTGTTGCATCACCCTTAATAATCTCATCAGCTAAATTTAACTCACGGATTCGCTCACAAGCTTCATCACTATATTCGAAAGCAATAACTTTACCGGTTACACCAGCCATCTTCTTAGCTTGATGGAGACAAAGTAAACCTGACTTACCCCCTGCACCAATAATCAATACAGTGTCACCTGAGTTAACCAATTTACATGTCTGAGCAGGAGCACCAGCTACATCCAATACTGCCAATGCTAAAGTCTCACTCATATCTTCAGGCAGTTTTGCATAAATTCCACTTTCAAATAAAATTGCCTCTGCATTAACATGCACCTGATCAATATCTTTTTTAACTTCCAAAATCTTATGAATCTTCAATGGAGTCAAAGATAGAGAAACTAAAGTCGCAATCTTATCTCCTACCTTTAAATCTATTTTACCCTGCAAAACAGAACCAATTTCCTTAACTTCTCCTACTAACATACCTCCAGAACCCGTTACAGGATTGTGGTGCTTACCTCTGTCACCAACGATTTCAAGCATCTTAGCTTTAATCTTTTCAACATCACCTTGAGCTTCCTGTTTGATCTGAGTAAAACTCGCTGAATCTATGTTTAATGTTTTTACATCGATTAAAATCTCGTTATCATATATCTCCATAGTATTATCGATCTTCCATGCTGGTTGTGGTAGAGTTCCTTTTGGTTCAATTACTCGATGAGTACCGTATTTGCATCCTTTTTTCATTAGAATAGCCCCCTCTAAAATGAATAGTTTATCTAATTTATAAACATGCAAGTTATGTGCCAGTTGAGTGAAATGGGTGATTTTTCGGATGTTTGCCAGGTATTCGGGGTTATTTGTGATGTTTTTCTTATCTTTTGTAAGGGTGGTATTGTAAATGAAGGGTGAGTTTGATACGGAATTGAATTGGAGCGATTCATAAATGAATCAATTCGTAAGAAGGTGAGCTTTTTGCCTGAGGAATATATGAGAAATCGTTGGTATTATTGATGATTCATTTTTGTATCGTAGTGATTCGTTTTTGGATCAAGGTGCAAAAAGAGTATGGTTAGAAATAGCTTTAGAGGATGGTAAAAAAATACCTAAACCCGAAAATTTAGAACTTCATTATTTTAGTGGAAAATTTACTTTAAGACTTCCTAAAAGTCTTCATAGAGAACTAGCCTTAGAAGCTGAAGAACAGGGAGTAAGTTTAAATCAATATATTTTATTTTTAATAACAAAAAAGCATTATCAGAAATCTGATAACAAATGTTGATTCTAATGATCTTCCATTAGTTACTGCACCGATTTTCATTTCAAATACAAAAAAACAGAATAAAAGAATAGACTATACAATAAAACAATGTTCCTTTAAGGAACCGTCCAATTATTTGGACATCAAAAGGACAATTTTTTAACTGAACCCCTTAGCATATACTAAGGGGTTCAAAAGTTTTTAGCTTTTTATATTTAAGAGTAAGACCTCTAGGATCAGTTACACTTATAAGTTGATCAGCTTTATTATAAGCATATCTTGTTGTATAAACTGTACTTTCTGTCACATCAGAATATTGATCAATCCTTTCAGTATTTCCTGCATTATCAAAGTATTTAATGCTTTTTCCCACCAAATTATAGGAACCACTGTCTAGATCATATATTTTTTCTGTAACTTTTCGCCCAGCATCATTATAGTCAATAACTTTCTTGGTTCCATCTGCGAAACGAATTTCTTTTGGTCTACTAAATCCATCATAATCAAATTCAGTCCTGATATTATTTCCATCTTCAACAAAATCTTTTCTACCAAACTCATCATATCCAATTTTTTCAACTAAAATAGCCTGCGCTTCTGGGCCAGCCCAAGTTTCCACCTGTTGCCCCAATCCATCATAATAAAATGAAGTGGTTTGCTGATCTAAATTATTTCCAAAAGAATCTTGATAGAATATAGTCGTTTTAAAAAGTCCATTCTCGTCAGCAGATGGAGAGTAATCATATGATTTGTTGATTTGCCCCTCAACAGCAGGAACTTTCCTTTCATAATTTTCAGTCTTCAATCTGTTAATGCCATCATACGAATATCTTTTTGATTCAAGCGTATTTTCAGAAGGAAAAGTATCAATACCTGTAATATGCCCAAATCTATTATAAAGCAAATCTGTCACTATTGATTTGGAAACTCCATCTACATCTGTAACATGCTGAGTAATCTTTGTTGGGAAGATATCATCATAATTCTCAGAAGCGTATGGAGAATCTATATCATCCAGTAGGATCATCCTGTTGTGTCTCTCAAAAGTAACAGGATCTTTTACTGCTACCCCCATGTAATCCCATTTCCTCTGCGCGCCCCTGTTGTCACGTAAAAAATCAGTCGTTATTCGGTTATTATATTTAATTTACTAATAAATGCATTATTTAAATAAGCTACTCCTTGATGTGGACAAAACTAGGAACTACCTAACAAATCATACAGATAACTTACTTTAAAATTATTAGGATATATTATCTTAACTAAATTACCCATATCATTGTAATCAAAACTAATCAATCAGGACAAATTTCTTTGATTCCAAATATTCTGTCATCATATCGTTTAGATTCTCAAAATTACTCTTATTAGAAAAGATTCATCACTCAGAGTACACCAGAGTTCATTTACAAAAAAATCTCCCAAACCAAATGATCCGGGAGATTCAATCTATTTTTCTAATGTTTAAAAAGACTTTGTACATACTCTACTGTTTTTTTACCTTCAAAATCTACTAACTTTATTCTAACTGTTTCATTATTAATTCACTAGACTTTTTTAATAAAGTTAGAAAAATGTCAATATTTTATTTTGTCAGAAACAAATAATAAATAATTGTCTTACAATGGCAAAACCAGTGGGTTCCTATGGGTTTTTCTACAACTGTTTTTCCTTTAAAGCACAAACTGCAATAGCAGTTATACCTTCATCATTCTGCTCTACTATTTGTTTAATGCATTTAAATTATTTTTTAACAACATTATTTTTTGAATATATTTGCTTAAAAGTAAATTTGGATTAATTATTTTTATAATATTTTCAAATAACTCCATATTCCTAAATATTTCATGAATAAACTCTTTTTTAGTATTTTAATGTCTTTTATATAGGTCTCCTCATACCTTTCAAAAGGTTTTGTTACAAATAATGACTTTGATTCTGTTGACAAGTCTACTCGAATAGTGCTAATTTTTAAAGAATCATTTTCATTCATAAAAACCATCCAATTATTATATTTTTCAGGAATTGAAAATGCTACATATTCATTACACCTTAATCTCAATAATGATTCCAATAATAGTTCAAACCATAGTATTATCCATTCTTGACCAATTTCTAATTCATCTAAATATACTCCATGCCAGACTCCATTAAAATTTAAAGCAAATTGTTCCTCTATATCTTTATACTTCGAATCAAACTCTTTAAAGTCAATACGCTCTAGCTCTTGTAAATTTCTTTTTGGAATCTTAAATTTAATTTCAAACATAAAATCACTCCTAAAATCCAAAATATGACAAAGCAAACTCATATACACCATATGCTTTTTTCAAAACACCATCACGTACAAAAACAATAATCTTTTCACCATAAACATTTAAATAATGATGCCCAGAAGTTATACCTTTTTGAATAGAATCATTATATACTATTTCAACGGCGGAAATTATTTAGGGCATAACAGAAAAATTATTCGTTTAATTGATTACACGGAGCTAAATCCAATAAATAATATTTTTTAAAATTTAATGAGTCTGCTGCAAAAACCCCCTATAACCAAACGATCTATATATTGTACTGACACTATTTCGGTAACACTACATATAGATGATATTTCTGAAAATGAGGGTTTTTGCAGCAGACTCATTAAATTACTTACGAAAGTACAAATTGATTATTGAGCTTATAAATACTCCTCAAATTCCTTTTTTCTCATAAGAAATATTTTTATAGCATCACTTTCTCGTTCAATTAAACCCTCATAATGTTTTAAATCTAAAGCTAATTCTTTGTATCCCCATATTGCCAAAAGCGGACAATCCACTTCATTAGCATAGTGGTTAAAATACCACTCAAATGGTAATAAACTATCTGATACATCAAATAATTCGGCAGGATACCATGAAGGTAAATTCTCATTTTTGCCACTGATCAAATAATGCATCAAATTTTTCCATATAGATATACCATAAACAAAATATTCATGTCCAATCTCCAAGTTAAATTGAGTTTCAATAGTATCACCCAATGCTAAAGCTTCTTGAGAAAGATTCTTACCACTATTTGCTCTACAAGTTACTTTCATTTAGAACCCTCCTACTTTTATTTAAATTTGAAATCATCAAACAATCCCATTATAATATTTTTAAGATAATGAATTTCAATACCATTAATATTTTGAGTCATTTTAACCCAGCCTTCTGAACTTGGCCACCGGGGATCTGTCATTTTTATGGATCTAAGTATGTTTCCAGCATTTGGATTTGACATCACTTGTTCCATTGCATATTGTTCATTTAAACTTGTGGGAATAGCCCTTCCTGTAGAACCTCTACCTAACGGTTCTACAAAATGAGAATTTCTAGTTGACTCACTCGCTTCCACCATCCACCTATTATTGATAAATTCTTCGATCTTCCACGCCAAAATCTGACTTTTTACATAAAGATAATTAAAACCGCCTTCAGCCATTGAATAAACAGCTTTTATTCCACCGCCTACACCAAAACTTCCCCACCAAATAGGATCCTCATAAAATGGAACAGCAGAACAATTTCCTCCATCTTCTTCAGAATATAAATACATACAATATGACCACATATGCTGAAGTTCATTATCGCTTAATTCAGT
>DAOVRZ010000069.1:0-31332 GCA_030627905.1 Halanaerobiales bacterium | reverse complement strand
TGTTAATTTTCCTGCTAGGATTCTTTTAGATAAATTAGATTTAGTGCAAATGATTTGGGGAATTGGTATAGCAATAGTTCTATTTATACTTTCAGAAGTTTTTTGGAAATATTCGCTTAAAAGATATATGGGTGCAAGTTCATAAAAAGAGGTGGATAAGTTGGTGTATAAAATTTGTGAGGGTGTTACAGTGAAACAAGTTGGTACACAGTATATGGTGTATAATGAAGAAAAATCAGACATGCATGTAGTTAATGAAGTGGCAGGGAAGATAATTAATTATATGATAGATGGAAAAAGTGTTGAAAATATTGAAATGATGTTGCATCAACAATATTCAAATGTTGATTTGAAAACTTTAAAAGATGATCTACAGGATATTATTGAGCAATATGTAGATTTGGGTATTATTTTATGTGTAGAATTTTAAAATGCGTTTAATTTGTCAATAGATATCGGCTTATTAACTAAATATACCTATTATCATGGCTAATTTATTCAGTTTTTCACTAGTTCCTTTAACTTTTACATTCAAACAAACCAACAATCTGTTAAAAAATACAAGAGTTAGTTCAATTATGAGATAGATTTTGCTAAACACTGGTTTGTCATTGACATGGAGTTAATTAATGTAATAGTTCCATTTATGTCGTATATTAGAAATAGTATAATAAAAAAAGTTATATTTTGTTTTTTTAACTTACTCAGAAAAGTAAGTTATGGAGGTGAAAATTGATATGAAAAAATTGTTATTATGGGTATTGGCTATTATGGTATTTTTTACAGTAATCAGTAGTGCAAATGGTGATGAAGATTGGGAAGAAAGTCAGAATGTGCTTTCTGTGGCTAATAGTCTAAAAGAACGTTCTTCATTATCAAAAGAAATTGTAAGAAGAGTAGAAAATGGTAAAAAAATAAAAGCTGATTTTTTGAAAGATAATTTGTATGTTGATATTAGTATTGACCAAGTTACAAAAAATGAAAGCAGAGCTAAAGGATATGATGAATACGCACAACTTATAAAACCATGTTCAGTAGAGCAAATTACAGTACGAAATCAAGAGCAAACTAAGAATATTGGAAAGTTATATTTTAGTAATGGTGTATTAAAATATGAAGGGGAATTATTCAACAATATTCCACATGGGAAAGGTAAAAAGTATAGTAAAACAGGTATATTAATATATGATGGTCAGTTTGTGAATGGCAAATATGAGGGCTTCGGTAAGGGTTATAATGAAAATGGATTTTTACTTTATGACGGTGAGTGGGAAAATGGACTGTTTAATGGAAAAGGAGAGCTTGTTAATTCAAGTGGAGATTTATATATTGGTAATTTTGTAAGTAATAAGAAACAAGGATTTGGAGTTTTAGTTTATGGAAATGGACAAAAGTATGAAGGTGAATTTTACAATGATAAAAGACAAGGAAAAGGTAAATATAAACATTTAAATGGCGATATATATGAAGGACAATGGTATGAAGATAAAATGTATGGTATGGGAATGTATTTTTTCTTAAATGGTGAAAAGTACAATGGTCAATGGTTTAATAATAAAATGACAGGTATAGGTATATATATGTTTGAAAATGGTAATATTTACTTTGGAAAATGGTTAGACAATCAAATGTATGGGGAAGGAAAGTATATTTATAATGATGGAAAAGTTCAAGAGGGGATATGGGCACAAAATAAATTTATTCAGGCTCAACAAATTAATACTGACTTAGATAATATTCAAACAAATAATGAAGAATATATTATGTTAGGGTCAACAAGAGATGAAGTAATTAAAATAATGGGATTCCCAGATAAAATAATTTCAGGTTTAAAGTTATATCAATATATATATTCGAGTATATATTTTGATAAAAACTGGAAAGTTGAGTCATGGTATAATACCAGCAAAAATTTAAAGGTAAAAGTAAATAATAATTAATCTAAATACTAAATTTTTTGGAGGTATTACAGATGAAGAAAGATAGTTTAAACCTGAAACAATTAGTTCCGACTATAAAAAAATCAGTTTCTGATTTTCTATATGAAGAGGAAGGAAATATTAGTCGAAGCAAGATTTTAACAATAGGATCTTTAATGTTGATTGCAGGGATACTTATGTCAGATGATATTTTTGCAGGCCATAGATCTCATAGTTCTCATAGATCCCATAGTTCTCATAGTTCACATAGAAGTCATTCTTCTGGAACTCACGGATCCCATGCATCCCATGCTTCACATTCATCTTATGGATCATATGCGTCTAATCCAGAACCAGTAAGAGTACCACAAGTTCCACAAACTCCAAAAGTACTACAGGATACACCAATAACAAAATAAGAGAGGTTTAGCAATATGTTTAAAAACGTACATTATGTTGACGAAGAAAATAAATTTATAATTAAAGTGGACACAAAAATTTATCCTTTAGAAATTATAATGAAATCATCCTATATCTTCATTGATGATTATTATATTTTTGTTGATTATGAGAGTGAAGCAAAAGTTAAAATTTCTTTTAAATCAAAGCAAAAATTTAAAAAAGAACAACTTGAAAATAGCTTGGGCGAGTTTTTTAATGAATTAGTTCATCAATCTATTAGAGTAAAAATTTCCAGAGATACATCTCATTTGCGAGAAATCATATTGGGTAGAGCACTTTATGGAGCTTGTATTGAAATTAATGAATTTGAAAAGGATAATCAAATCAATGAGGAAATGAACTATTTTAAAGAAGGAAGTGAAACGGTGCAAAATAGTCTTGATGAGATTGCGACAGATTGGTTTGAAAAAAACAGTCAAGAAGGTTAAATAACTATGGATAATTTAATTTTAAATTTAAAAATATATTCATTGAAGACAATAGATCATACAATTCAAATATTTTCAGAATTTGTTTTTATTCATTTGAAGCAAATATCAGGAGAAAAAGTTCAATTGATTTTTCAATGTGAAGATTCTGATAAAAAATTTTATCAAGATGAATTTTGTAATTATTTAATATATTTGATGGGAAAGTGAGATATTTATGATTTTATCATTGTATCGGATAAGTTTAATAATTCTTATCTTTATATTAGGAATTTGTACTTCTTTTACAGATATTTTAAAGAAAAAGATATATAATAAGACATTAATTTTGTTTAGTGTGTTAGGGTTAATTATACAAGTAATATATTTTGTTAGTATAACAAGCAATCAAATGTTTTCTTACAAACTGCATCAATATGTGATAAATACTGTATTGACATTAATTGTTTCGTTTGTTATGTACTACTACAATGTATGGGCTGCTGGCGATGCAAAGTTATTTATGGCTTTAATGTTGGCATTTCCTCAAGATTATAGAGTTAATAATATGAATACATTTTTTATGACTTTGATTTTTATATTCTCTACAGCTTTTATATATGTAGTCATTGACAGTTTGTTGCATTTGTATAAAAATTATATGGATAAAAAACCTTCAATTAAACCTGTTTTGCACTATGACAAAGAAAATATTAAAGTATTTCTATCAAGATATATTTTTTCATATTTAGTAGTTTTTGTTTTTAATCAATATGTTACTCAAAATTTTGAAATGAATCAATTATATAAAATGATATTGAATTTGGTATTGATAACAAGCTTTTTTAAAGTAGTAAAGCAAGTACGCATAATGAATATTTTAAGCGTAATAATAATTGTTCTTTTAATTTTGAAGTTTTATTTTTTTGGTCTTTACAATGGTTTGAATTTTAATATTAAAATATCTTATTTGATATTGATTTTCGGGATATTGGTTTTGCGCAGTATAGCATCTAAATACAATTATAAAAGTATAAAAGTACAAGATTTAAAAGAAGGAATGGTATTATCATTTTCTTCAACAATACTTTTTCGTGGTTCGAGAGTGAAAGGATTGCCTCAATATACTTCTGAAAATACCAGGACAAGGTTAACAAAAGAAGAAGTTAAAAGTATTATTAGATGGTCTAATTCGTCAAAAGGGCATGAGGATCTTACAATTGTTAGATTATTACCTTTTGCACCTTTCATATTTATTGGAACACTAATTGTAATACTTATTACTGTTATTAGTTAGGGAAGTGATTAACTATGATTAAAGGAGATCAAGTGCGTCCTTTACTGCTAAGAGGGCAGATCGTGTGTAAAGGATTTAGTATGTCAAAAATAATTGTAGATTCAAATGTAGAAGATAAGCGAAATTGTGTACAGGTTCTTTCTAAGGGAATGGAAAATTTATTTAAGGAAGGTTATTCGAGTTATATATTTGAGTATTTTGAAATAAATAAAGAAATATTAGAGTATTTATATGAAAGGCATGCTACCTATATGGTATCACTTAATAATGTTGATACCTTATGTAACTATGATGTCATTCAGATAGATGAAAATTCAGGGGTTATTCATATTTTGTACAGAAATAATTCTTCTGATAATGCATTGGTTATAACTAATAAATGTAATTGCAATTGTATCTTTTGTCCAGAGTCAAGTGGGGTAAGAAAAGCAACAAATTTTATAACATTAAGATATTTAAATAGATTAATTGATCTAATTCCAGATGATTGTCTTAGTTTATGCATTACGGGAGGGGAACCTACTTTATTAAAAGATGAATTGTTTCCAATTATTAAAAAATGTAAAGATAAATTTGTTAATACAGAGTTTTTATTTCTAACTAATGGTAGAATGTTTAGTAACTTAAAGTACACTTATGAATTTGTTCAAAGCAGGCCAGAACAACTTGTTTTAGGGATAGCAATACATGGTCACCAACCAGAGTTACATGATTATTGTACAGGTGTCAAGAATAGTTTTATTCAAACATTTAATGGAATTAAAAATCTATACAGAATGAATGAGAAGATAGAACTTAGAATAGTAGTTAATAAATTAAATTATAAGTATTTATTAAATATCGCACAGATGATTGTTAAATATTATCCAAATATCCATCGTGTAAGTTTTATGGGATTGGAGATGCTAGGTAATGCAGCTGTTAATAGAGATGAAATTTGGATTAGTTTCAAAAATGCGGGTAAAGCAATTAAACAACCGCTATTATTTTTATTGAAACATGGAATTCATACACAGATATATAATTTTCCATTGTGTTTTTTAGAAGAAAATCTGTGGCAATTTGCAGTACAAAGTATTAGTGATTATAAAGTTAAATATTTAAAGGACTGTCTTAAGTGTGATGTGAAAGATCATTGTGGTGGTTTTTTTGGTTCGACAATCAATTTAGGTAAAGTCGAAGTAATGCCGTTATAAATGGGGGATCAGAGTGATTAAAAATTATTTTAACTTTAAGAAAATGAACCAGAATTATTTGCTAACAAATGACACAGGTAGATTTTTATTTTTAACTAATCAGGAATTTAAAGAATTTGTGTCAGATAATATAGTTATAAATAGTAAATTATTTAGAAAATTAGAAGAAAATTATTTTGTTTCAGATAGGAATCAGCAAATTTTTATTAGTGAAACTGCTAAAGAAGTAAGAAGAGCAAAGAAACCTTTATTTCAGGGTACACAGCTCCATATTTTTGTATTAACACGTAATTGTAATATGAATTGTGTATATTGTCAGGCATCAATTAAAAATGCAACTTCAGATGAAGGAAAAATGAGTTTTAATATAGCTGAAAAGGCTATAGATTTAGCATTACAATCTCCATCAAGAAATTTAACATTTGAATTTCAGGGTGGGGAACCATTGATGAATTTTCAAACACTACAGCATATAGTAAAATATACAAAATATAAAAACCAAGAATATAATAAAGAAATCGAATTTAACGTAGTAACAAATCTTACTATGATTACCACTGAAATGATAGATTTTTTGATAGATAACGATATTAATATATGTACTTCTATTGATGGGCATGATCAAGTTCATAATGTTAATCGTCCTATGAAAGGGAAACCATCTTTAAATATCATAAAAGACAATATCGTTAAAATTAATGATATGTATAAAAAAAGAGAAAAAAATGCTGAAACACAAGCAATTCAGACTACTACTAGGATAAGTTTAGATTATCCTAAAGAAATTATAGATGAATATATGAAATTAGGATTTAATGGGTTATTTATTAGACCTCTGACCCCTTTAGGATTTAGTATAAAAAATTGGAATAAGATCGGCTATACGTCAGAAGAGTTTTGTCGATTTTATGAAAAATGTATTGATTATATCATTGAGTTATCAAGACAAGGTAAAGATATAAGAGAGTTCCATGCAACCATTTTTCTTAAAAAGATTTTAAACAATGATGGAATTAATTATATGGAACTTAGATCGCCATGTGGGGGAGCAATCGGACAAATCGCCTATAATTACGATGGGGAAATATACACATGCGATGAAGCCAGAATGATTGCTGAAACAGGTGACAAAAGTTTTAAAATTGGTAATGTTAATGAATCAACATATAATGATTTGATTGATAACCCTATAACAAAATCGGTTTGTGTTTCATCCTGTTTAGAGATTCTTCCTGAATGTTCAGAATGTGTTTATCAACCTTATTGTGGTACCTGCCCTGTGTATAATTATATAGAGCAAAGATCTATTTTCGGGAAGATGCCTTTGAGCTATAAATGCAAAATATATAAAGGTATTTTAAATTTATTATTTAAAAAGTTGCATGATGAAGATGAGGGAATAATAGAAATTTTTTATCGATGGATAAATTGATCATAGTTCTTTGTGGAGAGCATTTAAGATGGCAACATCATTTAACACAATTTTTTTACTGAAAAATGTTTCAAAACGGTGGTTGATGCCGAAAATGTTAGAGTGTGTGAAAACTTTTTAAATTTCAACGAAAAATGTCGTAAGTTACCTCGTAAATATAAAAATATGACATATTTGAATTACACTACACTATATATACAAATTCTTAAAGAGATAGTTAACAATCAAGAAATTATATACGAAAAAAAGATAAAAAAATCGTTGGTTTATTTTTAATAGTAGAAGGTATTTAAGGATAATTGTTGAATACAAATTAAGTAAAGTGAGTATAATAGTAAAATATGTACAAAAGTCAATAGTGCTGTTGTTATTTTATATAAGGTAAGTTTTACAACGAGGAGAGGTGTAATTTTCTATGAGGCTGCTTAGATTGTATATTGTAAATAGTGGAGTATTCAAACAAAACCTGATTGATTTTACTGAGAATGGGATTTCGCAAGACATACTTTGTTTAACTGGGGTAAATGGTACAGGAAAAACTACGATTATGGAACTAATAGTAGATTTAATGAGTTTAATAGTCCCTAATTTCGGAAAAATAGGTGTGAATAGAAAAAGACCTAATATTTTAACTTTAACAGAATTTGCGCAGTTAGATATTTTATTCAATGGAAAAATCATTTCTATTGTTGTCGGTAATCAAGATTATATTCAAAAAGATTCAAACTATGAACAAATGTTTATTATAGAAAATGAAATTAAGGATATTTATAAGGAATTTGAGGATTTCATAAAATATGAGAATGAAAGTGATGATGAGGATCTTACTATACATGCATTAGAATATAACCGAGAACAATTATCTCATTTAGTTGAACGTTTAATTAAGAGAAAAATTGTTAGAATAAATGAAGAAAGTTATACTGAATTATTTGACAAAATTCAAGAAAGCCTTAATAAAAAAGTATCAAAATTGGACTTAGATAGTTTACCATTAATATATTATTTCGCTACAAATGAAAGAACTATATTAGATATAAGACATAAAACAATTCCTAAATATGAAATAAAATATGATGTAGTACATAGATATCAACCTTCAAATGATGATTTGAATTCAATACTTATGTATTATGATTATGCATACCCTGAAAAATTTGAAGACCTTAAAAAATGGATTAATTCACAAGTGTTAACTGATAAAAAGTTAATTGGGATAGATCGCCCAGAATTTAAGGCTGTTATTCAAACAAAAGATGGAAATGAACATGGATTAGAGCTTTTAAGCTCTGGTGAAGAAAATCTGCTTATAATTGCTATTCAATTATATTTAAAAGCTTCTAAGAATACAGTTTTCTTAGTTGACGAAGCAGATCAAGGTTTACATCCAGAGTTTCAAGAGAAGTTAATGAGACTTATAAAAAATATTCAACAAAAATTCAATTGTCAAATAATTCTTTCTACTCATTCAAGGTATATTTGGAAATTTTTTGATGACAAAGCGATTATTAGATTAACGGAGTTGATAAGATGAGTCTAACATTTAAAAAAGTAAGTGGAGGAAAATTTGATTTTATTGAAGATCAGGAAGTTAAAAATTTAATAGAAGAAGCGGGAAGAAAAAAAGTAGTGTTTGTTGAAGGGGATACTGATGTAAGGGTTTTTCTTATCTTTTATGATAATCTTGAGGATAAAATCAGTTTTATTCCTGTTGGAAACCATCATAAAGTTAAAGAATATCTAGAAAAAATTATTGATAGAAATATTGAAGGCTTTGTAGGAATAATTGATAGAGATTTTATGTTAGATGCGGATATAGATAAAATGATAAAGGAATTTAATAACATGTTATATATACATAATAGATATACCCTGGAGAATTATTTGATTGAAAGTGAGTATTTGTTAGAATTAATAAAAGATAATTGTATGTCAGCGAAAATTGATGAAGAAGATGTTAAAAAAGTGATACAAGAAATATTTAAAAAATTGCAAGTTGTTATGGCTGGTAATATGACGTTATTATATTATTCAGTCGAAAAGCTAAAAAAGAATATTCCGCCTAAAGAGGATGCTGTATTAAAAAATATAAGTAGTAAAATTAAAGCAAACAAAGATGAGAAAATAAATGACGAAATGATACAAACAAAATATATTACATACTTAGAGAGTATTAGGAAAAGTGATGGTGATATTACAAAATTAAATAAAATGATTAGCGGAAAGTATTTCTTTTATAATTTCAAATACGAAATGAAACATAATCATGAAATTAATATACAAGACAATACTGCTACAATTTTTCATCTTGCTAGAATATTAAAAACTAAAAATGGGATTAAAGGTGATCTTTTATCTTTACAAAAATTTTTGATGAATTCGTGTGGACAAGTTTCATAAACCTTTAACCCGAAGTTACGCTTGTGGAGATCGCGTATGACCTACTACAAAGTAGGCTATGATCGTTGAAGCGAGAAGCCCCAACCTCTAAGCGAAGCGTAGGTGGTGGGTAGTTCACATCTCGACTTTAACTCAGAGAGTGCTACTTATATTTCTGGTGTTACTTTAAGAGCAGCCAGTCTTATCTGGAAGGTTGGATTATAATCATCAGATTGAAGATGCTTTTGAGTATTAATTTTTGTGATTGACCAAAAATTATATGTTGAATTCTGAAATTAAACAATGAGGTTAATATAATTATTTGTGAGCTTATTTTGGAGGTGAAAAAGTAAGGTATTCTGAATGCAAGATTAAAGAGTTAGTAGAACAGTTTAATATAAATAAAGGCAAAAACCGTAAAACTGCATTGATTATTGGTGCGGGGGTATCAGCAAGTGCAGGGATTCCTACTGCTGACGGGATTATGAACGAAATACAAACTACATATAAAAATAAATATGAAAGATTGAAACCCAAAGAATATGCAGAACATATGAAAGTTATTACACCAGTTCAAAGAAAAGAGTTAATAAATAGATTTATAAATAATGCGAAACTAAATCCTGCACATTTATACATGTCGAGTATAATTAATGCTGTGAAGAAGAATTATTTGAGAAAATTATAGCAATCTTAAGGCTGTTGATCGATAAAGAAGATCAACAGCCTTTTTATTATGTCGATTTACATAAGTGATGTGTTTTTGCTTACTTATTCAGGTTAAATAAACTGTGAATACGTATTTTAAGAAAATAAAATTATTTTAGAACCAACAAACCATGGTAAAAACATTCTAATCATATATGATTAGATAAACTTTAATCGCATACTCACCTTTATCGACCAGAAACAACTTCTCTCCACAAATGACAAAATCAGTTGGATAAAAAAATGGAACTTCCCCATTAATTTGATTCAGTTTTAAGGCAGCGAGTAATTTGCCAGAAGTGTTGAAAACTTTTATATAAGCATGGGTTGTATTATCTGTATCTACATCACTATCCAAAACAAAAAGATTATCTTTCTGATCAAAAGAGAGCGCAATGGGACGAACAAACTGATCCATATCAGTACCTTTCCCACCCCAACTTCTCAAAAGAGTGCCTGATGGACTGACAACTTTGATCATGCTATGGTTGGAATCTGTGATATAGATATTTCTATTAGTGTCAGTGATTAAATCAAATGGTTGCCATAGGTTTATTTCGGAAAAAGCTTTTGTGATTTCACCTGAGTTGTTTAAAATCATTAATTTTTGGTTATCTACCAAGTAGAACTGATCATTAGAAACATGGAAAGCACCTAGCCAATCGAAGGATTCATCACTCCATTCGCCTATAAAGTCTCCTTCTGAAGAGTATCTGAGAATCTTTTTTTTCTTTTCTAAAGAGATATAAGCATTGCCAAACTGGTCAAAGGCGAATCCCATATTTTCTCTAGAGTTAATCTCTTCAGGTAATTCTCCATTCCACATAGAGACAAAACTACCTTCTAAAGAAAAAATTTGAATAGAAGGTTTTTTATCAATAATCAATAGTTGGTTGTCTTTTGTTAAAGTTATCCGATATGGGTCAATCAATTGGCCTGATTCTAAACCAGGGGATCCAAAAGAACTGAGGAACTGTAACTCAATGGCATAAGAATATTGGTAAAAAGAAATAAATACCAATATAAAAAATAAAGTCAGCAATAAGACTAATTTATTGTTCATGTTAAAGCCTCCTTTGAAAAGTATTATAGTTTATTAGTTTAAACTTCGACATTTTTAAAAAAATCCCTTTCATGAATAAAAAATAGAGGAAAAATTAATCAAAAAAGTGAATATAAAATAATATAGCGAGTTATATGAAGGAGGGGGTTTATCTTGAAACAGAAGTTACCAGTTTTATTGATTTTAATTTTTATTATTATTATTATTTTAAGTCCAGATGGATTTAGTGCTTCTTATAATGAGTTGCTTTATTCAAGTAACGCAGAATTAACTCAGGATACTTATACGATTTATGGTGATTTTGTTGTTCAATCATGGGTTACTTTGACAGTGAAAAGAGATGTTGAGATTAGGGTCGTGAATGGCAATGTCAGAATAGATGGAACTATCAAAATCTTTGGAGTTGATGGAGAACCTGGTACAAATGGAGCTCTGGGTCAATCTGGAACCCAAGGTACTCCTGGTGGTAGCCATAGTTTTAATCTGACAGCAGAAAAGGGAAATATTATAATTAATGGTCAAATTATATGTCGGGGTGGCAAAGGTGGAGAAGGTGGAAATGGAGGAGACACCAAGAGTGGAACTGATGGTGGTTCGGGTGGTTCGGGTGGCAATGGTGGTAATGGTGGAGATATTACTTTGATTGTTGAAAAGGGAATTTTTCAGGCGAATAATTTAATTAATTCCCTTGGCGGTATTGGAGGTAAAGGTGGTAATGGCGGAGACGACGTAACAGCTGGATTTTTGAGTGATGGGCCAGGACCTGGCGATGGTAATAATGGTGGAATAGGAGGAAATGGAGGGAACATTTATCTGATTGGTCAGGATGTTATTTTGTCAAGCAGTGCTAGTCTTGACGTATCTCCTGGAAGTGGTGGAGGACGTGGAGATGGTGGAGATGGTGGTAGTATTGGATCTGATGGAACTGATGGCAAACCTGGTGATCTTGGTCAGGATGGTAATGTTACAATTAAAGGTGGGGAAATATTTTATGATTCAGACCGAATTAGTTCAAAAGATGACATAAGTGACCTAACAATTAACCCTTCTTTTACTTGTTTAATTGATTTTGAAAGGGATGCAAACACCCCTTTCAATCCAGATATAGTGCTATTTCTTGAATCAGAATTATATTATCAGAATGAAACAACAAAGATTTTTTATACAGCAGAGGCAACACCTGTAATAAAGATTAAGGTACCAGAAGATCAAGGATTTGTTTATGGTGAAGAGACATACAAAAGTGATATTGGAAAATTTAAGGTTTACAGTGATGAAAAAGATCTGTTTTGGGTGTTTAGTCGTATTATATCTACTGAGCAGACATTTGATGCAAATCAGGTAGAAGATGATTTTTTTAGTTTCCCTTTAATAATCAATGGTATTACGGGTTTGAATAAAAACTTACATTTGAATATAAAAACTAGTGATAACTATGATAACACTAATACTAAAACTAGTGGTGATTTTGCTAATGATCTAATCCTTTATATAGATAATAATAGGCCAAGTCAACCGAGTATTTCAACTGCTGAAGTTAATGGAAGGAATGTAGAATTTTCCTGGAATCCACCTACAGATCAGGGCAGTGGGGTTAAAAATTATGATATAAAGATTAATAATGTACTAGTAAAAACCAATCATGAAGATGCAATTTATACATATTTAGGTGAATATAATCAACAGATCACCTGTCGGATTTATGCAAAAGATCAAGTCGGAAATATTTCCAATGCTTCACCTGCCAAAATTATTTATACGGCGCCAAAGAGTGCGAACATAAAATCTGTCAACGTTACAGGAAATGCTTCTACTTATATGGGTTGTGCTGCGAATGTAAGTTATTTTTCCGTGGGTAGTAAAGCTGCCAAATATCAAATTAAGTATTTTGAAGTTAACCAGAATGGTGATCGTATATATGCTGAAAATTGTGATTTTTCCGAAACTGTTTCATCCAATGTGTTTCAGGAAGGAATGTTATTGGTTAAAACGTTCAGGAATCTTCAAGCTCATAAGTGGTATAAGTTTGCAATCTGTTCCTTTAATTACGATGATAGTCAAATGACAGATTGGAGTTATTATGGACCAATTCAAGTTCCCAACAATATGCCATCAGAAGTCACAGTACTCTCTCCAGGAGCGGAAATATATATGAACTGTAACAATGCAGCAAGTTTGGCTTTTAAAACAGAAAAAAGTACAGATTATGATAGAGATTTGTTAACATATACCTTTATATTTAGAAATACAGAAACCAATGATGAGACAACTTATCCGGGTACAGTCAATGATCGTACGGTAAGTTTATCAGGTCCAGTTTTGCTCGACGGTAAATACGAATGGTATGTAACTGTACAGGATGGATTTATAGCAACTCCTGTGGAATCCGAAAAAAGAATACTATATGTTGATAAACTTCGACCACAACAACCGCAATTTGGTGTTGTAAAGGATAAAACAAATGTAAGACAGATCGTTTTAAAAGATATTGTCGTAAAAGCTTTTGATGTAGAAAAGCTAAAGATCTGGTCTGAAGGGTATGATAGTTCAGCTGTTCAGTTAGCTCTAGAAAATTTAACCGATCAAAATGGAACCTATACATATACCTTTACTATTTCTGATGTAGAAGGGGAACAGGCTATATGTATGAAGACTATAGATAATGCAGGAAATGAGAGTGAGGGATATTCTGAACAGAAAGTTACCTATGATAAAACTTCACCACAGCAGCCTTCTGGATTGACTTTGATTGGTGGCATTAAATCGATTGAGCTCAATTGGAATGTCTGTTCCGATCTGTCTGCAAGTACAGGAATTGCATCTAGTGGAGTAGATTACTATAAGATTGAATATCGAATCTATGGTAGCAGTAGTAACTGGTTAAAGGGTACTTCTACTACGACTAGCTATACAATAAATCAGATCGGTGATAATGAAAGATATGAGGTTCGGGTCACTACTTATGATATAGCAGGTAACTATAGTGAAGTGACCACAGGTGAGGGGTATTCATTACCGACTGTTGGAAGTTTTACTTATGAAATAGATTATGAATCCAACGGTACAGGATATCAGCATTTTATCACATTTACTGTTGATCCTGGAGATTTTACTAAATACAGAGTCAAACGAACTGACGCGCAAAGTGATCTTGAGTGGATCGTCAGTTCTACTCTTACTTATCGAGAAAATTGTCTTCCAAATGAAATATATGAGTACGTAATTGAAACCAGTAATTCCAATGATGAGAGTAGAGGATCGGATGTTTATACAATTGAGATTCCAAATCATTTACCAGAAGTACCTCAAAATACGGTAACAGGGTTTGTGAATCAACTACAACCTACTTTGGGATGTAACTCGGTTATTGATGTAGATGGAGATGGTTTAACTTATTATTATTATATTGAGGAAGTCGGAACAACAGGAGTAAGAACACCGGTTGTTGAATGGGAAGCAGCCAATGATTCAGATATGCTATATAAACCAACGATTAATTTAAAAGATGGATACACCTATTATTATAAGGTTGGTGTAGATGATGGTAGATCTATGATAAATGGAATTCTGCAGATCGTTTCAAATGAGACAAGTTTTGCTGTGGATATTACTGCTCCTCAGATCACACTTAGCTTGCCTGTAAATATTGAACAGAAAGTTTTAAATAATGAATATGTTGCTTCAGCTACTGTAACCATTACTGCAAGTGACCAGAACTCTGTTATGTGTGGGGGTTCTGCCAGTGGCTTAAAAGAACTCTATTATTACTGGAATGAGGATACAACAAAACCACATTACATTTCTTCTGGAACAGTTATTACCGTACCACATGGAATCAGTACTTTATATGTAGTGGCAGAAGATTATCAGGGAAACGTAACTGAACCACAATCTATAATCTTTAAAGTTGATGAGACTGGCCCCTCAATCACTAACATGGTTTTAGAAGGAATAAGTTTGAATGGTCAACGATATACGACTAGTTCATCAGAACTGTTTGCTAAATTCCATCTGACAGAGGAAGAGACGATTGTTGACAGTGCAGTTTATTGTATCATTACGGTCAATGAACTTGCTAATCTGGACAGTTTACCAGCAGAACGCTGGGTAGATATTACTTTACATGAAGGTATAGAAAAGAATTATGAGATTTTAGTCCCATCCAGTTTACAAGATGGTGAAGAATATTATTTTGTACTGAAATCCAACAACTCAGTTGGTATAGAGACTGAAGTACAGTCCAATTCTGTTAAAGTAGACTCTTCCTCACCAGTGATTCAGTTTACTGATAGTGATGGAAAAGTACTGGATAAATATAAACTTTCGGGAATCGATCAACTGACTTTGCAGGTTAATGTTCAGGATTTAGGTTCGGGAGTTGAAACAAGAGAATTTGCTCTGGCTAGTGTACCTGATGCTAAGAAGGTAACAAACTGGTACTCAGATACGAGTAATCTTTCCAACCTTCAACTGCAAGATGGTCAGGAATATTATCTGATGGTTAGAGCAACTGATAAATTAGGTTTGGAAGCAGTTAGAGTAAGTGCACCAATTCTTATCGATTCGACTGTTCCAGTTTTTAGCTCACTGGTAGGTGGAACCCCAATCCCGGGTACGGATCAATATCAAGTCCAGTGGGATCCTACTTATCTGAATATTTACTGGAAGATTACAGACGAAAGTAAGCTGGTAGATCTGAAATATGCGATTGGAACTACTTCAGGTGGAAAAGATATCTCTAATCAGATTTTAGGTAATGAAAATGGTTGGTTAACCTTTACAAACTGGACGAATGAGAAGGATTATATCATATATAATTTAGAACTGACCAATGGAAGTTATTATGTCACTTTGCAAGTAACCAACGAGGTCGGATTAACTCAGATGGTGACAACCAATCCAATCATCATTGATACCACAAAAGAACCATGCCCATTGGTTAAAGATGATGGTTTCGCTATAGGAACAAAAGAGGTTCATTTCACGGTTTCTTATCCAGTAGCAGAGCTGATAACCAATGAATACTATTATCGAATTATTGATGGAAATGGATCTTTGATTTATGGTGAAGAATTGATTAATAATTCTTTAAATCTCCCAAGTGTGAGTATAACAGTGGATGAAACTATGGGCATTACCTTTGAAGATGGTCAAGTATATTATGTTACATTGGGTGAGATGGATAATGGTCAATTTAGTCCTTTAAGCTATAGTGATGGTATTGCTATAGATACTACTGCGCCTGAGTTTACTATCTTTGATGATGGAACATACTTTACTGCTGAAAATGTTTATCTCTCTTGGGAGGCATCTGATTTAGAATCAGGTATCAATAGATATTATCTAAAGGTGGGAACCAGTAGAGGTGGAGATGAACTGACAGGTGATTGGATTGATCTGGGAAATCAGAATTCAACTGTAGTTCAAAACCTGAACTTTATTGATGGTGAACTTTATTTTGCCACTGTTAAAACTGTCAACAGAGCAGGTCTGAAAATAGAGAAGTGTGGTGACGGTTTTAGGATTGATACAACACCTCCTCCAACTCCAAAGGTACTTCGAGAAAGTGAATATACAACCAAACTGAATAGATTGGCAGTAAGTTGGATCTGGACAGGTATGGATACTGGTTCTGGTATTGATGGCTATTACTATGATATTCTGACTGTCAGAGATGCAACTTATGCTCAGTGGAAATCTGTAGAGATAATATCAGGAGACCCACTCTCGACTACATTAGAATTGACAGACTTAAATCTGGTCAATGGGACAACTTATTATATTGCCATTAAAGCAGTTGATAAAGCTGGATTAGAATCCATTGGCTTAAGTAAAGGTATTACAGCTGATATTAATGCACCAACAACACCGGTTATTGATGATCTTAGAGATTATCAGGATTTCACAGATCAACTTACAGCCCAATTCTATTCACAGGATGATGTTTCAGGAATCAGTGATTACCAATACGCAATTGGAACTTTAGAAGATCAGACTTTGCTAATGGGATGGACACAAATTTCCAATCCGCAGGAGACTGTGACTAACTTAAATCTGGTTGATGGGGAAGTATATTTCTTTACAGCTCTGGCAACAGATAATGCGGGTCATAGATCAACTACATCCAGAAGTGATGGTATATTAATTGATCTTGAGAAGCCTTCAATTGTTAACTTGAAGTCAGAAGGTGAATATAACATAGATGCAAAAGAACTCTTCTTTAGTTGGGAAGGGATCCCATCTCATACACCGATTATGAAATACGAATATGATCTTACCACTGATGATAGCCCAACTACGTATAACTGGAAATCTATTGAACAGGAACAGATTCTGTTAACTGCAGAAGAAGAGATTCAAACTGAATATTTTGTAAATGATGCGACCTATTATATCTATATTAGAGCGATAGATGCATCTGGTAAAGTTTCTGATGTGGAGAGTGCACATATCACTATTGATTCAACACCACCAGTAGCACCAGAAATTATACAGGAAGGTGTCTATCAATCGAAAAATCTGAAACTTAGTTGGAAGAGTAAAGATCTAGAGAGTGGAATTGCTAGATATCGTTATGGAATCGGTACTGTCCGTGGTCAGGTAGATGTGACTGATGGATGGGTGATAGTAGAGAATACGAACGAGATTGTTGAGATTAGCCGAAATGATCTAAACCTGAAACATAATCAGCGTTATTATTTGGTAGTTCAGGCTCAGAATAACGCAGGGGTCTGGTCTGAAATTGGTGACAATGAAGGCTTCCTAGTTGATTTGAATCCACCTACTGTGCCTGATGTGGCTGGCCCGGGTGAATATGTAACAAGTAACAAAATCATTAATGAATTGGTATTTTCTTCTGATGATAGTGAAGTAGGGATTAAAGGTTATCGGTATGAAATTATCCCTGCTGCTTTGAAAGATGAGATAACTAGCCTAACTACAGAAGAGATTTCAATCATTCCATCTGGCAATACATATGATAAATCGGTTGAAATAATCTTTGACGCGGAAGAATTAACATTGGTTGAAAATGATCAATACTATGTTGCTGTTCAAGCTAAAAATACCTTAGGTATGTGGTCAGATATTGGGTATAGTGCTATACCTTTTACTGTTGATACTATAGCACCGATTGTTCACTTTGTGAAAGAAGAGGAAGAGATAGTAACAAATGGAGAGAGTATCTCTGTTAAATGGACGACTGATGAAATAGGGCAGGTATATTATATGGTAGGGCGTTCTTTAGACAGCAATATATCAGATGGTCTAGATCCTCATGATGTCACTATAACGGGAGAACAAAATATTGATTTCTCTGAAACTGAGTATGGAGATTATTATCTTTTCCTTTACATGACAGACCTGGCAGGTAATGAATCAAACAAAGTAACTCAAAAGATTAGGGTCAACGAACCACCTTACATTCAGGTTGGAAGTTGTGACTTACAATATAAAGGTCGGGATCTGGTTTTTGATACTTCAAACTTCACTGTTGGAGATCATGATGGAGAACTGGTAAGCTATAAATGGGAGTTTGATGATGATACGGAGAGTGTTATTACTCAAGATTTAAGTGTAATCCATGCTTATAGTAAAATTGGCGAATATACCGTTAAACTGACAGTAACTGATAATGATGGTGGAGTATCTGAAGCTCAATTGCCTGTGACGATTACAAATACTTTGGATGGATCACTAATTCTAGATGAAGTCTGGAGTGGTAATGTGATATTGAAAGGAGATATAACGGTACCTCAAGGTGTAGCTTTAACTATCGAAGCAGGTACAGTAATCATTGCTCCTGTGGGTAAGGGTTTTGTGGTTAACGGTAGTTTGATTTGTAATGCATATCTCAGTAATGAGATTGTATTTACCACCTATACACCTGACGGTATTTATGCAGCAAATCTATGGAAGGGAATATATCTCTCAAATACCAGTATAGGTTCTCAATTTTGTCATATTGTAGTTGAGTATGCTGAACAGGGTCTTGGTCTCAATCAGCAGGAAATTCTGATTATGAATTCAGTCTTTAAGGAAAATGGAATTGGTATTCATATCACAAACTCTAATCCTGTTATCAGTGACTGCTTATTTGAGGATAGTTTCTATTATGGAATTAAAGAAGAAGGTGCTAATGCTTCATATATTAACAATAACATCTTCAGTGGCAGTGGTTTGGCTCCATATTATCATAATTTGGAGACTCTGCTAACGGGTGAAGAAATAAATCAATTCCTGAATGGTTCAGGAAACAGTGAGGGGGTTCAATAATGAAAGTGAACAAACTAAATCTGTTAATCATATTGGCCCTATTAATCGTAGGACTGGCTGGTTCAATTGAGGCTGCTGGTCAGCCTCCTATCGGGCTTTTGGTACCGGATAAGATTAAATTAGACAGGCAGGATCAGCATTTATCAATTGAAAATTTATATGATCAGGATATTCTGACAGAGCCTGATTTTCAAAATAAGAGTACAGAATATATTTATTTTACATTTGACACAAAAGTTGATCTAAATCTTTTCAAAATGTATCTCAAAGAGAGTTCTCAGGCTATCGTTGGTTTGGAGTATCTAACTGAAGAGGGAATCTGGATTTCTATTCCAGAAGTGAACTTTATCAACTGTGCTCAATTAAATCAGAGCTGGAACCGTTTTTCTTTCGATATAGGGAAAAAGATTAATCAGCTTCGTTTACGGATTGAGGGTATGAAAAAAGGGAGTTCTGGAATTGGTGAAGTAGAGTTTTGGGGTCAGAGTGCAGGTGGATTTCCTTTCGAGAACGTAGAATATCAGATGGATGAGAATATAACAATGGAATTCCATGGTGGCAGTGCTCCTAAGGGTGATACTGCTCCTCAGAGTGTTCATGTCACTATTGAGTCACCTGTTCGTTGTATTAAAAGAGCAGAGTTAATCTATGATGTTTACGATTTGGAGCAATATGTGGAAGGATTCTGGCAGATTAACGGAGGAGGTTACCATTACTTGACTCCACCTGGCCAATTGAAAACCTGGACAACAGCAGTAGAAAAGATTGACCCGACTTTATTGGTCGAAGATGAAAATGAGATTTCGTTTAAAATTGGAAATAACAAAAAGAATGGATTTAAAATCACCAATGTAGGTTTACGATTATACTATGACAATGGCGAGAGAACGGTTGAAAAAGTAGAAGGTGCAGGTGTTAATGAAGAGCTATTGTCTAACTTGATTGATGGTAATCCAGAAACATACTGGGAAACCGATTGGCAACAATATGATCAGATTTCCTTCAAACTTTATCTGGCAGAGGAGATCGATCTTGAATATATCACCTGGCTACAGGATGCAAGAATTGTTGACTATCTAAGGATTGAATATTTAGAGTCAGATGAATGGCGATTATTTAGTGCTGATTTGGAGGAAAAGGATTTACAGGACGGCTGGAATGTAGTTCAGACGAAGAAGCCTGTGAAAACAGACCAGATTCGTTTTACTATCATGAATCCGAAAAACAAACAGTTGATTGGTTCACTCAAAGAGATCAAAGTCTGGGGAAGTAGAATCAAATCTCGGATTCTAGAACCAGAGATTCAGATCACCTATCCACAGACAGGTGAGATTATTAAAGTAAAGTCCCTGGTTAAAGGTTATGTCAGAGGAGATTATGATAGCATCAAAATCAATGGTCAAAATGTCTCTGTTACTAATAACTACTTTGAGGCAGAGCTGAATTTGAATAAGCAGACTGGTAATGAAGACTTTATAAGAACAATAATTGCGGAAGCTTATAAAAATGGAAAGCTTGTTAGTCAAAATCAAGTTGTTGTAACTTTAAAGCCAACTCCAATAGTAGAAATCAACTCACCAATTGATGGATATTTGACCGAAGCTGATCAGGTTCTGATCGAAGGAACGACAGATTTACCAACCAATAGTTTATATCTGAACGACCAATGGTTTGGCACTGATCTTACATATTTTCAGATTAACCACCAACTTGAAGAAGGAGTTAATCCAGTTACGGTAAAAGCGGTAAGTGAAAGAGGTTTATCCAAGGCTAAAACGATCTATATTCGTCGAGATCAACAAGCACCAATTATCTATTTTGCGGAAGACTACAATAATCGGGTACTTGGAGAAGTGATGGACTTCATCATAATCAATGGATATGTAGAGGATTACTCTAGATGTGAGTTATTTGTAAATGGACAGGAATTTGTAATAGAAAGTGAAAACTTCTCTTATCCTGTAAATTTACAGCCTGGATATAATGAGTTCACTTTTAGGTTTATTGATGAATTGGGTCATGAAAGCAGTGAATCGATCTGTTTAATCCAGGATTCAACTCCGCCAAATCCTTTTACACCAACAGCAGACCCTACTAATTGGAGCCAACTCACTCAGCCTGTGGTCAGTTTCTGTACTACAGATGATCAGGCGGGAATAAATCATTATGAAATTAGTATTGATGGAAAAGACTATGTTTTCGCAGAAAGTCCATATACATTACCTGTTTTAGAAGATGGAATCCATACGATTCGAGTTAAAGTAGTTGACAATGTTGGGTTGGAGACTGTGGGTACTTCAATCAAAGTTTATGTAGATGCAACACCTCCTCAAGAATTTGAAGCAGTCGCTAACCCTAACCAATGGAGTCAGATTACTCAGGCAGTTATCACCTTTGGTACAGTTGATGAGCATTCAGGAATCAGTCGTTATGAACTGAAAGTGGATGACGAAGAATATCTAGAGGTTGAAAGTCCTTTTACTTTACCTCAGCTTAATGATGGTGTTCATTCTATAAAAGTTAAAGCTATAGACAATGTTGGTTTAAGCACGATTAGTACAGTTCAGGTCTATGTTGATACTACATCACCAGAGGAGTTCGTGCCTTTAGCTGATCCAGCTGATTGGGACAAAGTAAATCAACCTATCATTAGTTTTACTACAATCGATCGAGATTCTGGAATTAATCATTTCAAGCTCAAGATTGATGATGGAGGATTTGTAACAGTTGAAAGTCCATATCAATTGCCTGTATTAGAAGATGGAGTACACGATATTACAATCAAGGCGATTGATAATGTAGAACTGGAGACGATTGGAACGACTAAAGTTTATGTTGATACCACTCCTCCAGAAGTTCCAGCAGATTTTAAAGTATGTCCAGGAGATGGGGAGGTACTGATCAAATGGATTGCTAATACAGAGGAAGATTTGATAGAATACCGTCTTTATCGCCAGCCAGTCTGGGAAGATACAGAGGTTAAGTATATTGAACCAATTAAAGAACCAAAATTTTTGGATGTTGATGTGGTTAATGAAAATGAATATACCTATTATCTAGAAGCTGTAGATCATGTGGAAAATATTAGCTTGCCAACAGCAGCATTAACCGAAAAGGTAGGTATCGCCAGTGTGGAAGTAATTCCAGAAGAGGGTGGAGAAGTCCAGTATGGTGACGACGTTGCAGTAAATATTCCAGCAGATGCTATGGAAGAAAGTGGAACTATCCAAATTGTAACAGCAGAAGATAATGAAGTACCAGAGGTAATCAGACCAAAAGTAAGCAAAATCTATAAGTTAGACATTGTTGATGAACAAGGTCAGCTAAAAGAAGAACCCCAGTTCGAGAAAGAGATTTCCATTAGTCTGGGGTATGATGAAACTTTAATTCCTGAAGGTTATTCAGAATTAGACCTGGATGTTTATTATTACAATGAACTGGATAGCCTCTGGGTTATCATGCCAAAAGTGGAAGTGGATATTTTTGAGAATAAAATAACTGTCAACAGTAATCACTTCTCAATGTATAGTGTACAGGTAACCGAGAATTACTCTCCAGCAGCAGAAAGTTATAATGACCTGGGAATTGCTCCATATAATTCGTATTTTAATAACAATCAGGAATTTGTCTCTACTGGGTCTGCTTCTTTGAACATTAATACAGTAGATGTTAGCCTTCCTGGAAGAAATGGTTTTAATTTAAGTCTTGGTCGAATTTATAACTCTAATCAGGCAGCTTGGGATGGATTGGAAGCAGGTAAACCTGTTTACGCTAGTTTTGGTGATGGGTGGAGATTGAATTTAGCAAGGATTGTCGATAACAGTCATGGAGAATATATCTATCTCGAAGATGGTACAGCTATCAAAGTGGATTGGAACAAGGGTGAGAAAATCGATGGTTATCGAACAAACAACTTTGAATATCATAAAGGCAATCATTTCACTGCCTATAAAAAGCAGAAAAATAACTATGTTGTCTTCTGGGAAGATATTAGCTATGAGATTTATTTTAAAGATGGTAGAAAATATGAGTTTGATGAACATGGTCGCTTAATTAGAATGATTGATCTTACTGGTAATAACATAATTAACATCAGTTACAGTGACAATACAGATAAATATAGTGAAATAAGCAAAATCATTGACAGTGTAGGAAGAGAGATTAGATTTAGCTACTCTGCTAATCATATCACAGGGATTTACGTAAATAGTGTAAAGTTTGTTACTTATGGTTATGTCAATAATCTTTTAAATTCAGTAACAGACAGGATGAATCGGGTAACCAGTTATTCTTATGAGAATTCTTCTGTGAGATATGGTGGAGCTTATGAAGTGACGACAAAATGGGATTATGAAGATCCGAATATGGATCCATATAATGGAGAAATAACTGAAGAAGATGGAAACATTAAGGATTATAATATCTCAGTTCTAGAAAAAATTAAATATCCTATGGGAGGAATAAGTAAATATAGCTATAGTATTGTTACAGATTATGAACGGAAAACCATTGATAAAAGTGGGGAAGATGTAGACGAAATGGGTTATAAGTACACCTATACCCAGAAAGGATATTCAAAAAGCTATACGTTTGAGAGAATAACCTTCTTAGACAATATAAAATATTTATCTTCCAGTGAAATAGAAGAAATTGATCCTGTTGATTATGACTTCACATATAATGATGATAATCAGATTACTAAAGCAGTCATCAACAAACTTTACCAACGGATTGAGATGGAATTTAACGATGATGGGTTAAATACTGTCAAGCGAATCTATAATATAAGAGGAGATTCGACCAATACGGAAATTCCAAATATAAAAGAAGAGTATAAGTACAATCAGCAAAATGCTATTATAGAAAAAATTGTGTACCATAATGGTCAAGAGAAACCTTCGTATTATGATCAATTTTCTTATGATATCTGGGGGAATGTGACCTATTCCTATAATAGTGAAAGTGGAGCAGAGTTTTATTATTACTATTTAAATGCTCGTTCTGAAAAGCCTTCTGATCCACGTTTTATAGATTACGATGAAAGTCAGCCAGAAGTAAGTGCAAAAATTCATAATTTATTAGCAGATCAATTTGTGATTAATCATGATCCTATTAATAAAACAAATATTCCTCAACAGATTCATTATCAGTATGACAGTAATGGAAACATAAAAGCAGAAGCAAAAAGACATGGAAGTAGTTGGATTAAGACTAGATTTGAACATGATGATTATGGTAATATAATCAAAGTTACTGATGCATTGGGCAATATTTCGGAATCTATCTACGATGCAAATCATTTATACCCTCTAAAAGTTATAAAAGATGCTGGCCTTGATGCTGATGGTAATTTACAACCAAAGATTGTTGTCCAATATGGTTATAATCAACTTTTGGGAGTCAAAGAATGGGAGATTGACGCCAATGGCGCTTTGTACACTTATAGCTATGATATATTGGGGCGTTTGGTAAGTATTATTTATCCAGATGAAAATGATATTTTCTGTGGAACTATTGGTAGTTTAAACCCAGATTCTTATTTAAATAGGGAAGATAATCCAATTAAAGTGCAAATTTATAATGATATTAAAAATACTACCACTGTAGTTAATCTGATTTTAGGTACTACCACCATTGATGATGCGATTAATACTGTACAATTGATTGAAACTATTATACCAGAAAATGAAAATCCTAAAATTCTAAATATGTCCAAATATGAATATGACGGTATGGGTCGATGGATTGCATTAAAGCAGTACTTAAAGGCAAGTGAACTGCAGACGATTGATGGTCAAAAGCAGACTTCACCGTTTGTTACGATCTTTGGTTATGATAAAGTTGGTAATAGGACTAAAATTGTTGATGCAGAGGGCTTTGTTACCTTTAAAGTTTTTGACGGTTTTAATAGAATGACTGATATCTATTATCCAGATGAAACGAAATATAAAGCTAAGTTTGATAGTAGCAATAACCATTTGCTTATAGAATATGATAAAACTAGTAATAAACGGAAAGTAATCGATCCTTCGGGAAGAATAACGGAGGAGATAAAGGATTGGAACGAAAATGTTATTGAGTTTGCAAAATATGATGATGGACAAAGATATTTATCCCATGCTACTTTTGATGAGCTTGGTAATCAGGTGGCAGCTGTAGATGGAAAAGGTCAGGCTTATACTTTCATCTATGATGATTTGAACCAACTAGTTGAGAAGAAGTTACCAGAGACAGAGATGATTCTACCCAATACTAGTCTGGTGGTGAACTATCGTTCAACGATTAAATATGATTATGATGATTTAGGGCGTCAAATTACAGAGATTACTCCAAATGGGGTAGCTACTCCTATATTTGGTGATCATCGTATTGAATATGTCTATGATGCCGCAGGAAGAGTTACACAAACAATAGCGAATAAGAATAAAGAAAATCTGGTGACTAAAAGCTATTATGATACTGCCGGTCACCCAATTAGAGTAGTTGATCCTGAGGGGTACGAAGTGAAGAAAGTTTATCATCCTCGTGGTTGGGAATTAGCTGAAATTGATCAATTGGGACAAATTGTTTATCATCAATATGATGAACTTGGCAATCAGACTGCTCTTATAGACCCAAGAGGTGTTGTCAAAGCCGACAAAGCAAATTTTGATGGATGTGAAATAGACATTTTTGGTGAGACCTACCGCTTAAATCCAGAATATACGACCATAATGGAATACGATAGTCTGGGTAGAAATATTAAAAATACTGATTTAATGGGAAATATCCATGAGATACAATTCGATATGGTAGGTAATAAGAGGTTCGAGATTGTACAGCCAGGGCCGGAGTTCTCAGACTCGAAGCTGCAGTTAACTCAATATGATTATACTCCTCAGTATTGGGTTGAATCTATAACAAGAGGGACTGGCGACTTAACCTATAAAATTGAATATGAATATGATAAAGTTGGAAATAAAACGAGAGAGATATATCCTCCAGTTCAGGGCATGGCAGTGGAAACAAATAACTTAGAGTTCGAGTATGACGGTTTTGGTAGACTTGTCAAAGTTATAAGACCAGATGGAAATTATGAAAGATATGAATATGATGCTATTGGAAATCAGACTGCTCTTATTAATGCAAGAGGAATTACAACTAGGTATTACTATAATGGACTGAATAAAATTGCTCAGGTTCTTGAACCAACTGGTTATAGTACCAATTATTACTATGATCCCAATGCTAACCTGGTTCAAAAAGTAATGGCAAATGGTCTTACAACAGATTATAAATATAATAATTTAAATCAGTTGGTAGATGAAGTTAAAGTCAGAGCTGGAGATGTTATGAGACGGAAATTTGCATATAACAAAGTGTCCAACCTTATGGCAAGTATTGATGCAAAAGATAATGTAACATCTATCAGTTATTACGAGAATGCTCAGGTGAAAGAACAGGTATATTACCGACCTGCAAGTGAAAACTATCAGATACCTGACTTGAATCTTGTATCAGTTGAAATAGTACCAGCAGGCTATGAACTGGATGAACGGGCAAATTTTATTTATGATCAGACTGGTAATCTGAAAATAGCAGTAGATGGTTTGGGTAGTTTGGAGTATATTTATGATAAGATGAATCGAATTACAATGGAAAAACGGAGTGTTGACAACAACTCTTACACTACAGAGTATCAGTATGACTTTCTAGGTAATCTTAACGCGATTAAGTACCCAAACAGAAATGATTGGATTAAGTACAACTATAATGACTTGAATCAGCTAGTTGGTATAAGTCAGGTTACAGCGACTTTTGCAGAAAAATTCAAGATTGCTAAAAATATTCGATATGACCTAGTAGGAAATTTGGTTCAAATGACTTACAACAACGGAGTAACTACGTTAATCACTCCAGAAGTTTTGAGTCGGCCTGAAAAAATACAGGTCAAAAACTCTTACGGTCAAGAACTGTTAGATTTGAACTATGCTTATGATGAAAATGGAAATATAACTCATCGTAATAATAATGTATATACCTATGATGATCTTGACCGTCTTAAAACAGCAGAAGTAGATGGTACACTTCTGGTAGACCAACCCGCAAAAAAAGGTTATGTTGATACAGATTACTTTATAAATCGAAATTTGGACTATGAGATTGACGATAAAGCAGTAGATTTTGACTATGCAGCAAGTACAATCGGTCTGAAGTTTGAGACATTACAGACTATAGGCCGTATTGAATTGATTCCAGCAGCATTTGGAGAACATAGGATCAAAAAAGGAAGTATTCGCATTTTATATCGAAGATTTATGGGTGATGATTTCATTGAGATTCATGAAAATGATTGGGTCTATGATCTTGACACTACTGGAAAGATTATACTTACTTTAAAAGCAATGATTGAAGCTGGTGAAATTAAGATTCATTCTAACTTTGACGATCGCACTGTAGACACACGGGAAGTTATCAATAAAGCTGAGTTTAGTAATTTAATCAAAAATATGGTCAAGGTTTACGGTAGATATAACCGAACTCAGATCACGTATGACTATGACCAAGTTGGAAATAGGATTTCCGAAACTTATACTGACCCGACTTCTGATTACAGTATTACTTATGGATATGAGTATTACTCTAACAGTAATCGCTTAAAGACTAGAGAAAGTCAAACTGTAGAAAATTTGATTCCTTCTACAGGTAATTATGTTGATGGTTTGTTGAGAGTGGGGTCAAATGATAAGAAAGCTTATCAATACGATCAGGTGGGTAACTTAATTGCCAAGGGAAATAGTTATTCCATGAATGGTGAAGATATAAACTTCACTTTACAATCGGAAGATAATAGTACATATTGGAAATATCAATATAATGCTAAAAATAGGCTTACCGATGTATTTAAGAATGGAAAAAGAGAAGCAGACAAAGTCGCCAGTTATGGATATGATTTCACAGGTAAGAGATTAATGGTTGAAGAACGAGGTCAGATAATCTATTATATTTACAATTATCTGGGTCAATTAGTTTATGAGAAACATGAAGATAAAGAATTTTTTTATATTTATGCATATGGAAGATGTTTGGCAAAGGTAGAAGGAATTTTTGCCTCAAATGAAGAAGTTTACTATTACTACAACCATGATAATCTTGGATCAACAATGTTGATGACAGATGCAGAAGGCCAGGTAGTATTTGAACAAAATTATACTTCCTTTGGACAGGATCTGTACAAACCGGGGAGTTTTGAAAAAACAGAACAGCAGGTAGAAGCAGGATTTAAATATACTGGGCAGATTGAGGAGGACAATATAGGTCTATATTATTACAATGCTCGCTATTATGACCCAGAGATTGGAAGATTTATACGTGAAGATGACTATCAAGGAAATATTTCAAATCCACAGACGTTGAACCTTTATACTTATACAGCTAACAATCCTATGAGATATGTTGACCCATCAGGTCATTCATATGCAGATTTCCTCAATTTTACATCCATGTTCTTCAAGAGTGACGCAAGAGGAGTAAAAGCTAAATGGAATCAAAGGGATTCGTTGATTCAAGGAGTACCAGTTGATGAAGTTACAAAAGCTCAGGCATCTCTTGCCATGTTGGGGTACGATTTAGGTGCTTATGGTCTAAATAAAAATGGGGTTGATGGAAAAATAGGCAAAATGACAGGTCAGGCTATAACTGATTTCCAGAAAATAATAGGACTTGAAGCTACTGGTCAGTTGGATTCAATGACTATGCTTGCTTTAGATTCAGCAGTTGGTAGCGGAGTTAATAAGTTGATGCTACAAAACTATAATTTTGCTGAGAATGAATATATTCTGATAGTTACAATATCAGAGAGTGCTAAACCTACAAGTTCTGCACCTATCAATCCGCCAACAGAAGTGGCTTTTGAATTTGTTCCTGCAAATGCGGTAACTTCGCCTGATAATTTGATTGGGATAGTTACATCTGCCGAAGAAGTAATTTGGGAGGGCATTACATATGCAGCTAATAGGCATGTAGATGAAATGGCAATTACTTTAGGTAAGAGCGTTAATTGGATTGCAAAAAATAAAGCAATAAACACAAAAGTAATTGGTGGAGTTGCTAAAAAATTTGCAACTGTTGGAAAGTATGGTGGATACGCGTTGCCAATAATAGTTGATGAGTATAATAATTTTTTCGGTGAAAATCCAGCGAGTGCAACTGAACATGTCGCGGATATTACTGTAAACATTGGATTAATATTTGGAACAGCTTTTGCAACATCGGCAGCGGGTAGTGCTGTTGGATCAATCATTCCAGGAGCAGGTAATTTAACGGGTGCTGTCGGTGGTTTTGTTGCAGGGTTTATTATTAGTGTAGCATGTGATGGTGTGGTTATTTATGGGAATACACCTAAAGGATGGGTTCAGGAATGGACTAAACAAGGTATTGATTATGTAATTGATAATGTATTCTAATTTTATTGAAATTATATTATATAAGAGCAGTTAAAATTGTTCTTATATAATATAATTAAGTTAAGCAAGGGAAGTGATACAATGTCAAAGGAAAATATAATGAAAGAAGAAACTAAAAATATTAAGAAAGATGTTTGTGATGCTTCTTTTTTAGCTATTGTATTTGGTTCTATATCTTTTGGGTTATTTTATTCTCAAATCCATTCAACAATAGTTTTAATTATATTTTTATTTTTAATATTTACACTTATCGTTTGGGCCATAATACTTAGATTTAATAAACAACTTAATGAGAAGCAGGTCTTTCTTTATAGAAGCTTTTCAGGAATAGTTGTCTCATTAAGTTCCTTAATTTTATGTTTAACAATTTTTTACTTATATCTTAAGATGAAATTCTTACTATTTACCTTAATTTTGATTTTGTTTTATGTAATTATTGGAGTTCTTTGGGTTATTCGTGAAAGAAAAAGTGTTCTAAAAGAACCATCAGCAAGCAATAAAAAAATTGCTGCAGGAGTTGGCGCGTCTTTTGGTTTATTTGGTCTCTTTACAGGACAAATGTTGATTAGCAATCTAAATCAAAATGGAATTTTAGTTGTATTAATTATTGCGGCAGGCTTTCAAGCGTTTTTATTTGAACTTGTAGGTATTACTTTTTTTTATCGTATGAAAAAATAACTAAAGCTAGCACTTATGTAGGAATAAGCGGCCAGTTGGTGAGGTTGTAGGTTTTGGAGGTGCTTTTTTTGGTATGAAATTGGTTGACGAATCTTGAAAGAAGGGTCTTAATATGGATGAAAAACTGTCATTAATTGAATAATTAAGCCTTAAAAGAAATTATATAAGAGCAGATAATATATTTGCTCTTATATAATTATAACTAAATTTAAATTAGTGAGAAAAAATGGCTAAAAGAGTCGTAAAGAGCAGGTTGGAGATATTAATAAACTAGAAAATGAAATTTTATGATTTATTATAATAACAGTGTTTTTTAGTGGTATCTTTTTATTATCAATTTATATTTTAACGCAATCTAGAATATTTATACTTACATTTTACCAAATATTTTGGGTTTTATGATTTGGAGATTAGTTATCGGGTCGCAAAAAAAAGATAAAAAAGCCTTCTGTTATGTTATATAAAAGTTTTTCAGCAATTTTTGTTTCATTAGTTTGTATGGGAATATGCCTATCATTTTATTGTTTCTATCTTAAAATAATATCTTTGCTATTTATTATATTTTCATTGTTATTTTACATAATAATTGCTGTACTAACGTTGCACTATAGAAAAGGACGCTTTCAAAAAAAACATCTGAACAGAACAATAAAATGGTGCCTATCATTAGTATATTATTTTTCTTGGGGTATTTAGTTGGTTACTTATTAATTAGTAAACTCAGTCAAAATAGCAGTACTATTATTTTGATCAGTATAATGGGGTTACTTGGGTATTTGTTCGAACATCTTGGGATTACTTATATTTACTCATGTAAAATGGGTGAATAATTTAAAAAAGTAATTTGTTGATTCGCCCACAAAAAGGTTATATCCACACAAGACAAACAACATATAGTACTTGTTTCTTTGTATATTTCCTTTATATAGTGTACTGGACAGTCAAGAGTTCTCCAAATACTTTTATAAAAAAAGATAACACTCCAAGCTGATTTTGTGATATCCTTTAAGAGTGCTTAAATCTACAAAGGAGATACGTCATCAGTGGAGAGTTATCTTATACAGTATACCAT